>JANQGL010000028.1 GCA_028277325.1 Magnetospira sp. | reverse complement strand
GCCAGCCGCTGTGGCGACCGAACACGGACCAGAACGACGCCAGGTCGGTGACCGATGACACATCCACCATCGCCTCCAACACGCGCGCACCATCCTCGGTCCGGGCCTCGACCAGGGCGATCAGCGCCACCGCGCGATACGCCGGCCCGGGGGCCATGGTGCCGGCGTCGGCCAGCGTGAAGCCGGTGGGCGTGAACCGCCGTTCGGCGCCCGGAACGGCGAAGATCTCCTGGCCGAGGGCGGTCCAGTCCGCCCGGACCGCGAACCCGGGGTACGGCGCCGCGAACAGGTGCACCTCCACCTCGATGGGGGCGTCCCGCCGGTTGCCGACGGCGACGTAGATCTGGCGGCTGCCGGTGGCCGGCAGGGTGGGATTGTCCGGCGGCAATCCCGAAAGCGTCTCGTCCGGGTCGGGCAGCGAGGCGTCGGCGATCCGGATGGCGCTGCTGCGCCCGCCCCACGCCAGCAGGCGCAGGTCCACGTCGTCGAGCCCGTCGGCGACCGCCAGCGCGGGGTCGGTCCGCGCGATCCGCAGGGCCACGCGCCGCTCCGTGCGCGACAGGGCGTCCGGGTCGTTTCGCGCGTCCACGAGCAGCGGCGGACCATCCGCGATCAGGTCGTCGTCCGGGTGCGTGATCACCGCCAACAGGGCGGCGTGCTGGCCCAGGGTGCCGGGCGGCGTCCAGGGCAGGCCGACCACCTTCGGCGTGCTCGACTCGACGCCGTCCACCGTCGCCTGCCCGGCCAGCCGCCACACCGCACCGTCCGGCGGCGGAGCCGGGAACGCCGCCCAGAACCCGGGGTCGAGGTCGGGCGCGCGCGGGTCCTGGCCGGGGGCCGGCGGCTCGGCCGGGGCGTAGTACAGGCGCAGATCGATGCCGTCGACCGTCTGGTGCCCGGCGGTGTGGATCTGCACGAAGATGCGGTTGCGCCGGCCGACGTTGAGAACGCCGCTGCGGAACGACTCGTCGAACTCGGCGCCGTCGAACGTATCGCCGAAATCGAAGTTGTCCCGGCTGTCGACACGCAGGTCCAAGGCGCGGTGCCAGTGCAGGTCCTCGGTGGCGTTGGTGGTCACCATGCGGATGCGCGGGTCGATGGTCGTGACCGCCTGCGCGTCGTGGTAGGTCGTGCCGTCGTCGATGACCGTGCTGCGCATGAACAGCCGCACGGCCGGCGTGCCGTCCAGCGCGCATTCGAACAGGCCCCGGCCGTAGGTGGCGCACAGCAGCAGGTGACGGGCCACCGCGCCGCCGGCCGCCAGGATGGGCACGAACGCCAGATCCTGCACCGTGATCAGCGGCATGCCGGCGTTGAGGTGCCGCCAGGTCCCGCGCGGGTTGGCGGCCGACAGGTCCACGTCGCGGGCGACGAACACGCCGGCCCCGGTGCCCACATAGAGCGTCTGCGGCTGGCTGAGGTCGTTGGGGCTGTTGGGATCGAAGCGCACTGTGGTGACCGGGGTCCGGGGCAGGTCGCGGGCGGCGTCGCCGCTGGTGCGGGCGATCTCGTGCCAACTGGCGCCGGAATCGGTCGTCACGTAGACCTGATCGGCGTCACGCGACAGGGCCACCGCCGCCACTTCGGCGCGGCTGGGATGGCCGCTGACATCGGCCACGTAGGTCATCTGGTCGTTGTCGACCCGCAGCCAGGTGGCGCCGGCGTCGGTGGTGCGGAACAGGCGCGCCTGGTTGTCGTCGCCGGGGGCCGTGTTGGCGCGGCCCTCGGTGCCGACCCACCAGTGCGTATCCGGGCTGGCCGGGGAATAGGCGATGGCCGTGACGTCGCGGTGGCCGATGCCGCCCGGATTGTTGGCGCCCGACCCCGTCAACCGGTTGAACCGGATCGCGTCGGTGGAGCGATAGGCCGACCCGGCGCGGGCGACCAGGAAGTCGGGCGTCGTCGTCGGGTGGTGGATGACGCGCCCGCCGAACACGCCGCTGTGGCCGAAGCCTTGGTTGCGGTTGGTCTCGTTGGCGACGGTGATGCGGAACGGACCGTCGTGCTCGGTCGGGCCGAGCCCGGCGACGTCCGGCAGAGCGTTCCGGTACGGCAGGCGCGGGCGGTTCGGCAGCGGCAGGGGCCGCGTTTGCGGGCGCACGTCCACCAGGCTGAACACGTGGGTCGAGCGGCCCTGCCAGCTCAGCAGGATGCGCTGGATGTCGCCGTGGAAGAAGGCGGAGCCGCCGCCGTCGCCGCCGTTCATGTGGTGCCACGTCGGACCGCCGAACCCCATCCAAGTGCCGTTGTCCTGGAACCCGGCGGACCGGATATACGGGAAGTCCGGGTGCACCTGGATGTCGTAGAACTGCGTCGCCAGGATACCGTGACTGCGCTTGCGCCAGTTCGATCCGTCGGTCTGTCCCTGGCTGACCCCGCCGTCGTTGCCGACCCAGATCTCGCGCGGCCGGTTGGCGTCCGGACCGGTGAAGGCGGCGGCGTTGTCGTACTGCGACCGTTCGAACAGCACCTCGTTCTGGTCCGCGTGCTGCGCCCGGTCGCCAACGTCGTACTGCCTCCAGTCCAGGATCCTGGCCCAGGCGCCGCCACCGTCGTGGGTCGAGAACAGGTTCATCGAACCGGCCACCACCACGTCCGGGTCGCGCGGGCAGACCTCCAGCACGAAGGCATGGAAGGACACGCCGTCGCCGCGATGCGCGCCCGGCCGTGCGCGGCTAACCGGCGTGGCCCGCCAGTTGGCGCCGCGATCGTCGGAGCGGAACACGCGCGACTCCCGCACGCCGAGAGGCAGGAGGAAACTGAACACGCAGTACAGCCGGTCCGGCTGCGACGCGCACAGAGCGAACAGGATCCGCTCCGGGTTGGAGACGTGGTCGAAGGGATTGAAGATCCGGTTCCATCTGTTGCCGCCGACCCTGTCGTAGGTCTGGGTCGACCAGTCGAAGATCCCGCGGTAGACCCCGTCGTCCTTGATCGCCGCATAGACCGTGTACCTCGCCGGCCGTGCCGCCGGACTAAGGCCGCCGAAGTCGATGGCCATGTCGGTGATCTCGGACCCGACCAAGGCGTTCGTGTCGGACACCGCCTCCGCCTGCGGCGGATCGTTGGCGTTGGCGCCCGGCTCGGTGCGGAACAGCCCGTCCTCGGACGCACACCACGCCCGCTTCGGTTCCCAGGGATCGACCAGGAGCTTGGAAAACCTGCGAAATGCGTTGCCGCCATGGGTTTCCGCCGCGACGCGCTGGAACGTGTCGCCGCCGTCGTCACTGAAGAACAGGCCGATGCCGGTAATGGTCGGATTGTCGATCAGAACACCCGTGGCGACGAAAAGATGCTGCGGCGACCGCGCGCACAGCGCCAGCGCGCCGATCGAGGCGGCCACCTCCTTGGTGGCCCGCACCAGCCCGCTCAGCGGCCTCCAGGTGTCGCCCCGGTTGGTGGTCTTCCACACCCCGCCCTGGCTGCTGCCGGCGTAGAACGTGTCGGGTTGGGCCGGGTCCTGCACCATCGCCCGGATGCGGCCGCCGACGTTGCGCGGCCCGCGCGCCGCCCAGGTCAGGGCCGCCGACTGCGCATCGGCAAAGACCGGATCGGCCGCCCGGTCGTAGGCGCTGGTCGGGACCAGGTTCAGGTCCAGGTCGGTCAGGGCGCGTCGGGCGGCCTCGGTGCGGGCCTTTTCGTCGTCCGGCTTGCGGTCGAAGATCCGGCTGTGGTTGTCGTCTTCGGTGCCGGCGTCGAGGAGGGTGTCGTCTTCGTCTGGCATGGCATCGCCTCGGCTTTTCCTTGATCGGCCAGGAACCGGATCGGTCCGGCTCCTGGCCTCCGCGGCTTCGCCGCGCCGGTCGCCCGCAAGAAAGGCGGTTGCGCGCGCCGTCAGCCGCGCGCGACGAACATCCAGGTCTCGTGCACCCCACCCGGCGCATGCAGGGTCTCGATGCCCAGGGCGGCATCGAGCGCGGC
>JANQGL010000335.1 GCA_028277325.1 Magnetospira sp. | reverse complement strand
GCCACCCTTGATCGCGTCACCGCCTCGGCCGAGGGGACCCTGGCCGACCTGGGCTGGACCCTGGCCGCCGAGGGCGCCCTGGCGCGGGGGTTCGCGGCCGAGGCGGCGGGGCGCCTGCGCCGGGGCGACGGCGACCTGTCGGTGGCCCTGCGCCGCCTGGAGGGCAATGTCGCCGAGATCCCGCTGCGCCTCGTCGCGCCGACCCGCCTGGAGGTCGGCGGCGCGCGGGTCACCCTCGAACCGCTCCGCCTGGCCCTCGGCGACGGTCGCCTGGAGGCCAGCGCGACCCTCAACGGCGATCGCCTGACCGCCGACCTGGCGGCGGCGGCGCTGCCGCTCGGCCTGAGCCGGGTGGCCTTGGCCGAGGGCGCGCTGGACGGCCGCCTGGACCTGACGGCCGAGGCCCGGCTGGCGCCCGGGGCGGACCGGGCAAGCGTCCGTTTCACGGGCCAGGACCTGGTGCTCGAACGGGCCGGGGCGGCGGCGATCCCGCCGCTCGGCGTCGAGGGCCGGGCGGACCTGGCTGGTGGAGAGCTCAACGTTGGCCTGCGGGTCGCCGGGCCGTTCCGCCAGGCGGCCAGCGTCGACGCCGCCCTGCGCCTCGCGCGCCCGGCCGCCGGCGGTTTCCCGGTCCCGGACATGGACGGGCCGCTCTCCGGGCGTCTGGCGTGGTCCGGCGATCTGGCCGAAATCGAGCCCTTGCTCCCGGTCGGCGGCCACCTGATGTCGGGACCGGTGGCGGTCGATTTCGAGGTCGCCGGGACGCCGAATGCGCCGGCCCCGTCCGGGACCGCGACGATTCGCGACGGCACTTACGAGAACGTGCTCTACGGGACCCGTCTGACGGCGCTGACGGCCGACCTGACGGCGATCGGGGGCCGCCGGCTCGATGCGCGGATCGGCGCCGCCGACGGGGGAGGCGGGCGGCTTGACGCCACGGCGGCGGTGAGTCTCGGGGAGGGGGAAGCGCCGGAGGTGTCCGCGAAGGTCGCCCTGGAGGACTTCCGCCTGATCCGCCGCGACGAGGTGGACGCCGCCGGGTCCGGCCGGGTGGAGGTCAGGCTGGGCGGCTCCGGGAGTCGGGTCGCCGGGCGGATCGTCCTGGAACCGGTGGAGGTCCGCCTTCTGAACGAACTGCCGGCTTCGGTGACCACCCTGGAGGTGGAGGAGGTGGCGGCCGGCGGTGCGCCGCCGCCGGCCGAGACCGCGCCGGCGACGCCGATCGGCCTCGACGTCGTCGTCGAGATGCCGCGCCGCCTGTTCGTGCGCGGGCGCGGGCTGGACTCCGAATGGCAGGGCCGGGTGGCGGTCACCGGCACCGCCGACGAGCCGCTGGTCAACGGCACCATCCGGGTGGTGCGCGGCCAGCTCTCGGCACTCGGCAAGCTGTTCAGGATCGGCAAGGGCGTGGTCACCCTGGACGGCGCCCAGCCGCCGGACCCGGTGCTCGATTTCACCGCCACCACCGCCGCCGACTCCCTGGCCGTCAACCTCGACGTCACCGGGCGGTCGTCGGCGCCGGAGATCGGGGTTTCCTCCGATCCGCCGCTGCCCGAGGACGAGGTGCTGGCCCGCCTGCTGTTCGGAAAGTCGTTCGGGCAACTGGGGCCGGGCGAGGCCCTGGCCCTCGCCGAGGCGGCGGCGACCCTGGGCAGCGGCGGCGAGGGGATGGTCGGCCGGCTGCGCTCGGCGACCGGGCTGGACGTCCTGCGCGCCGGCACCGATTCCAGCGGCGCGACCCGGGTCACCGCCGGCAAGTACCTGAGCGACGGCGTCTACGTGGGCGTCAACCAGGGCATGGAGACCGGCTCCGGGTCGGTGACCGTGGAGGTCGACGTGACCGAGTCGGTGTCGGTCGAAAGCGAGGTCGGCGCCAACGCGGCCGGCAACCTGGGAGTCAACTGGAAGCTGGACTATTGACCGGGCGGGGGGCGAAAAGAAAACCCCGGCGCGGGGGCCGGGGCGAGAAGTTGCTCTTGAGGGACGCCCCGATCCTATCCAAGGCCCGCCCGGGACGCTGTGCGCGCCGTCACAGGCCGCCGGAATTTTTCGGGGTTTCGGACAAGGCATTGAGGATCAAGCCGAAAAAATCCCCACCGCCGTCGCCGGCGTAGCGCCAGCCCAGGTGGCCGCCGCAGCCGGCACAGGTGGCGACGCGCCAGGCGAACCCCTTGAACCAGGTGAAGGCGAGGGTCGGCGCACCCACTGCCGCGGCGCCGTCGGCCGCGGCGAAACAGCCGATCCGGAACAGCCGGCCGGCCGGATTGAACACCACGTGCTCATGCGCCCCGTTGACCGCGATCCGCCAGCGCTGGCGGGTCACCGGATGGCCGCAGACGGCGCAGTACAGCCGGTCGTCGCCGGCGGTGCCGGTCTCGGGGCGGCGGCGCGGATCGGTGCCGCCCGGCCCGCCGCCGGGTCCGGCCGGGCGTTCCCGGAGGGCGGGACGGCCGCGCAACGGGACATCCCCGGATCAGGCGGCCGGACCCTGCCGCCGGCCGCGCCGCACCACCAGCCACAGGGCATGGATCATGCCGGGCACGAAGAACAGCAGGGTCAGCACCAGGTTCAGCCAAAACTGCAGGCCGAGCCCGACGGTCAGGAAGGCGGCGACCGGCGGCAGGAACAGGGCGAGGACGATGCGGATGATGTCCATGGCGGGCGACTCCTCGATGGACGGGGCGACTGCTGCCTGGATAGTCCGCCTGGCGGCGCCGATCAACCGCCGGCGTTGGGCCGGCCACCTCGGCGTTTCCCTTGGCGGATGAAACGCGCTAGTGTCCCGAATCCGAAGTTCGGAGCATTATTTGGCAGGCGCTTTCGAACTTCGGATTCGATAAGGACACCAGGTAACCTCTTGAGTCTAGTGTGGTTCCGGAGTCGAAATTCGCCATGGACTCTGCCCCGAATACTATCGCGAACTTC
>JANQGL010000063.1 GCA_028277325.1 Magnetospira sp. | reverse complement strand
CGCCCGCCGTCGGGCTCGCCTCGCGCCCGGCCGCCTCCCGCGCCGCCATCACCAGGTGATGATTGATCGTCCGCAGAATGCCATTGTCGCGCCAGTCGTAAAAGTAGCGGCGTACCGTGGAAACCGGAGGAAAATCGTTCGGCAGCATCCGCCATTGGCAGCCCGTGGCGGCCATGGAGAGGATCGCATCGAACACGTCCCGCACGTCCGCCGTTCGGGGCCGCCCCACGGGCTTCGGCTGCGGCAGGAGCGGCGCAATCAGCGCCCATTCCGCATCGGTCGCATCGCTTGCATACCGCCGCCCGGTGCGCTCATACTGAGGGCGAGTGATTTCAGTCCACATGTTGTGCTCCCTGGATGTCTCGATACCAACCATGGAATCACAACCACCTGAAATCACTCAACTCATTTCGGATCAGGCTCTAAGACAAGGTGCGGGCGCAGCGAGCCTCGAAGGGTGAGCCGGTCACCGTTTTGACAGTCTTTCGGAGCCTTGCTCCCGCGTTTCGGAGTTCCCACGATGGGCATGGACGTTTCCTACCTCACCGCGTTGATCGCCGGCATCGGCACCTTCCTGGCGCCCTGCATCCTGCCGCTGGTGCCGGCCTACCTGTCGTTCATCTCCGGAAGTTCCCTGGTCGACCTCACCGCCGACGAGAAGCCGGCCGGGGTGACCCGCGACGCCCTGCTGGCCGGGCTGGCCTTCGTGATCGGCCTCGGCGCGGTGTTCGTGCCGCTCGGCGCCTCGGCCACCGCCCTGGGGCAGTTCCTGGCCCAGAACAAGGCCACCTTCGGGCTGGTCGGCGGCGGCCTGATCGTGGTCTTCGGGCTGCATTTCATGGGGCTGATCCGCATCCCGTTCCTCAACTACGAGAAACGGATGCACATCGAGCGCAAGCCGGCCGGGCTGCTCGGGGCGTTCCTGTTCGGGGCCGCCTTCGCGTTCGGCTGGAGCCCCTGCGTGGGGCCGGTCCTGTCGATGATCCTGTTCCAGGCGGCGCAGGGCGAGAACGTCTGGGACGGCGTCGCCCTGCTGTCGGTCTACACCGCCGGGCTCGGCGTCCCGTTCCTTCTCGCCGCCGCCTTCGCCGGCCGCTTCATGGCCTTCCTGGCCCGCTTCCGGCGCCACATGCACAGGATCGAGATCGGCCTCGGGCTGCTGCTGGTGGCGACCGGCATCCTCATCATGACCGGCGGCCTGACGGCGGTCTCCGGCTGGCTTCTGCAGGCGTTCCCGGTGCTGCAAAGGTTGAGTTAACGCCCACAACGCCTCTTTTAAGTGGATTCGAGGTTCGCGACAGCATTCGGGGTCGACTCCATGGCGAACGCCGACTCCGAAGCCCGAAATCGCCGGAAGCGCCCCCCCCCGACGGTCCGGTTTACCGCGTCAGTTCCCCGCCCCGGCCGCCGCCGCCGACCGCTCCAGGATGTAGCGCTGGAAGTCCTGCGTCTCGTAGCGGTCCTCGGCGACGTAGCGGAAGGCGCTCAGCATGTGGAAGTTGCGGAAGTAGCCGGGCAGCCGGAACACCTCCACCTGTTGTCCGGCGCGGCCGCCGATCTCCTCCAGGCTGGCCGGGAAGAACTGCACGGTGGGCGTGAAGGTGACGCCGTACTTGCGGGCGAAGTCCTTCTCCGGCAGGGTCTCGCCGTCGAAGTCGGTCACCTCGCGGTCGCCCCACATGTTCATCTGGATCACCGTGAAGTGCTCCCTGATGTAGCCGACCACGGCCGGGTCGCGGAAGTTCACCAGGTGGGTGTCCTTGCAGTAGGGGCAGCCCTTCTGCTCCCAGAGCAGGGCCAGGCGCTTGCCCTGCGCCGCCGCCTCGGCCAGGTCCTCGCCGAAATCGAGGAAGGTCTCGGGCATCCAGGACTGCTTGTAGAGCCCGTCGTCGCCCATCGGCGCCAGCGGCAACTGGTCCGCCTGTTCGGCCGCCGGGGCCGGCGCGGCAAGGGCGGCGACGATCAGAAGGACGGCCAGGGCCGTCGCGGCAAGGGTCTTCGGCATCGCTGCGTTTCCTCTCCCAGTCGTTCGGTTCGTTATTGTTTCACGGCGGTTTACGGAATGACGTCGATCCAGCCGTCGAGACGCCGCTCGATCAGTTCGGGCAGCCCGGCCTGCACGCTGTCGACGCCGGGCAGCAGGTCGTCGTCGCTCTTGCGCAGGGCGTCCAGGGTGTTGCCGCAGGCGATGAAGACGACCCCGTAGCGCCGCAGCGACTCCACCCGCTCGGCGACCGGGGACTCGCCCTTGAGCAGCGCCCGCACCCCGGGCCCCCAGGCCAGGACCGCGATCTCCGTGTTGTCCATGCCGTAGGCCTTCTGCACGTTGACCACGTTGTGGAGCAGGTTGTTCACCCGCGCCGCGTCGCGCGTATTCAACCCGAACAGAACCCGCCGCGGCGCGTCGAACGACGGCGGCGGATCGGCCGTCTCGGTCCGCAGGCGCTCGGCCGCCGCCGGCCCGGAGAGCGCCGCCGCCATCGCCACGGCCAAGGCCGCGACGCCCGGTTTCCATGTGCGCGTCATCGCCCGTTCCCTGTCGTCCTTGTCCTGACGCCCAGAATACCCGGCGGCACGGCGCGGCGCACGCGAAGACCGGCCCGGCCCGATCACGTGACCGTGAACGCCCCCCGCCGAACGGCCCGTTTTCGCGATTTCGAAGACCGGCACCCGCTAAGCCGGGAAAGACCCTACGAAGAAAATTGATTATCCGAATTCCTCTAATATAATATTTTGCGAATACGGTTCCCACACAGAGATCAGGATGCACCCGCCATGGAGGACACCAAGCTGGCCGTCGCGCTGGAAGACCTGGAGGCCAACGCCCGGCTGGCGAGCGCCCTGCTGAAGGCCATGAGCAACGAGCGGCGGCTGCTCATCCTCTGTCAACTGGTGCACGCCGAGCGCACGGTCAGCGAACTGGAGGACGTCATCGGACTGAGCCAGTCCGCCCTCTCGCAGCATCTGGCGGTGCTGCGCCAGCACGATCTGGTCAAGACCCGGCGGTCCGCGCAGTCGATCTTCTATTCCCTGGCCGGACCGGCGCCCCGGGCGATCATCGAAACCCTCTACAATCTCTACGGGAGGCGTGATTCCTGCGGCGTCAAGACTCCCCTTGACACGCCCTCCTCCGCAAATTAGAGATTCCTGAAATACGGGTCGAACGACCCCAAGCAACCGCGCGGCAGGGCGCGACCGGGGTCCAACGGACACATACCGAAGAATCCTATCGTCGCGGCGGACGAGTTCCGATCCACGCGACACCCGGACCGGGTCCGCCGGCATCTGCGCGGCTAGTGCAGCGATCCAAACGCAAAGATTCGGGCGAAGGTCGACATTCGTTTGGATCGCTGCACAAGCAAATGCTTGGCTAGGGCGCCGGGCCGACAAAAGGTGCACCTTTTGTCGGAGTCGGTGCCTAGGGCAATTGATCTGATGATCCGATTCACGTAACGCTTGGGAACCAAGCGTCACGATCAGACCACTAGGAAGGGGATATCCCCATGATCAACCCGCCGGGCGCACTGGACGCCATCGACGAAATCGTTGCGGATGTCTGCATCGTCGGATCCGGTCCGGCGGGGATCACGCTGGCGTTGGAGCTGCGCGGCACCGACCTTCGGGTCGCGCTGCTCGAGAGTGGAAGCTTCGAGTATGAACCCGACTCCCAAGAGCTTGCCGCGGGTCGCAACATCGGACATCCATACGCGGACCTGGATACGGTGCGCCTGCGCATGTTTGGCGGAACATCCGGCCATTGGAACGGGCAATGCGCGCCCCTGTCGCGCGCCGCGATGGCCGGTCGGCCGGGGTGGCCCGGGAGTCGCTGGCCCATCGAACACGACGAACTCGCCGACCCCTACCGGCGGGCTCAGGAAGTGTGCCAACTGGGCGACATGAGTCTTTATGACCTTGAACTGTCTCGGCTGGGGCGTGTCGACCCGTCTCGCAGGCGGACGTTGAACGCGATTGCGGAGGGACTGTCCTGGCGGGTATTCCAGCAGTCGCCGCCGACCCGTTTCGGCGAGACCTATCGGCAGCCCTTGGAAACGGCGGCCAATATACAGGTTTACCTGGGCGCCACCCTTGTTTCGCTAAGCGAGAGCGACGATGGCTCGCGAATTGTCGACGCTGACATCATCGGGACCTTCAGCGGCAAGAAGGTACGCGTCCGAGCGAATACGTTCGTGGTTGCCGCCGGGGGGATCGAGAACGCCCGTATCCTTCTGAAAAACCTTAAGAAAACACGCGACGAACGGCACAAGGGACGGCGTCTCATCGGAAGATACTTCATGGAGCATCTTTATGTCGGCGAAGTGGCGCGCGCCGTGGTCGGGGCTCCGCGGGATGCCTGGAGACCATTTGTCTGGCATTCCCATGGCGATGCGAGGATCAAGGCGGACTTGACGCTGCCGGACCGCTTTTTCGAGGAAAGGAATATCCCGGCGTTCGATTTTCGAATCTCTCAGGAAGAGTCCCTGGAGAGATTCGGTGCAAATTCCTTACGGTATTTGTTTAGAGAAGCCAGAAAAATTTCCATTCCTGATAATTTCGACTTGCATGTCCGAAATGTTATAAAAAATCATAAAGAAATAATACCCCTCCTAAAAAGAAAGCTGGGGCGCCCGGGTCATGTTGATTTATCGCTTTCGGCGTCATTCGAACAGGAGCCAAATATAAATAGCCGGGTCCTTCTTGACGAGGAGCGTGACAGATTTGGTCAAAATAGAGTTGCCTTGGATTGGAGGGTCGGGACTCAATCCCCTCAATTTCTGAGGCGAGTCCTCTTGGAGACGGGAAAGAGGTTTTTGGAACACCGAATCGGGGCCGTTCAGGTACTTATCGGTCGTGAACGGGACTTCGATGAAAACCTGGAATGGCAATGGCATCACATGGGCACGACACGCATGTCCGAGGACCCCGGCGAGGGCGTCGTCACGCCTGAGTGCCGTGTCCATGGAGTCGAGAACCTGTATGTGGCCGGCAGTTCGGTCTTTCCCTCCGGCGGGACCGTCAATCCCACCCTGACGATCTGCGCCTTGGCGGTCCGCCTGGCCGGTCATTTGCGATCCCGCATGCGGGGATGAAACGGAGGTTCACGCCATGATGTCTCGCAGAACGTTGATCCGGCAGATGGTCGGGGCCGGCATGGTGGCCGTCCCGGCGGTGGGGGCAACGCCGCCCGCCGATGGCGCCGCCGTTTTCGACGAGCGCCACCTGGCCGGAAATCTTCGCGATATCGGAACATGGGTCTTGGACCATCATGGGGCCATCGAGCGCCCGGGGTCGGCGGACGGGCCCTTGGGCGACGACGACGGGATCTGTGTCGTCGACGGATGGATTCTCCCCGAGGCGATGGTTCGGCAGGCGGTCCGGCTGGCCCTCGGAGAAGGTGTCTAGGACATGAAAAAGAAATGGAAGAATACTCTACTTGCGGTCGCGGCCGTGGTCGTGGTGGCCGGCGGCTTGGCGGGATGGTTCGTCGCCGGGGCGATGACCAGATCCTATGTCGAACCGACCGCGGTGCCGCTTGAGTTCAAACTGGTGTTCGCGCCGGAAAACGCCTGTTCCCGAACGTCACCGGCGTTCTACGTGGGGAACGTGCCCGAACCGGCGGTCCTGGTCTGCCTGTCCGTGCTCGACCTGAATCTCGGTTTCGATCATGGCGGCGGGTGCGTTGTCCCGCCGCCTGCGGGATACGTCAACCAGGGCGCGCTTTCCCGATACCTTGGCCCGTGCCCGAGGAATGAACCGCACACCTACCGGTTCCGCGTTGACGCCGTAAACGAGTTTGGGCGGATCCTGGGGCTCGGCGAGACCGCCCTCGTCGTCGAGAACCGGTGACCCAGGCGCGGAAGCATCGTTCGGCCGCCTGACGCTCGGTCCGATAAAGCGACCGCGACACAACCGAACGCGCCGGCCGCGGACGGCGACCGGCGCGAGTCCTCCGGGCTCCCGTTTCCTCCGGAGCGGCGCGCCCGGCACCGCGCCTACCGCTCGACCTGGGTCACGTCGCGCACCGCACCGCGCGACGCCGAGGTGGTCAGCGCCGCGTAGGCCCTGAGCGCCGCCGACACCTTGCGGTCGCGAGTCCCCGGCATGAAACCGCCGTCGGCCAGCCGGGCCGCCCGCCGGGCCTCCAGGGTGGCGGCGTCCACCTTCAGCACGATGGCGCGGTTGGGGATGTCGATCTCGACGGTGTCGCCCGGCTCGACCAGCCCGATGGCGCCGCCTTCCGCCGCCTCCGGGCTCACGTGGCCGATCGACAGGCCGGAGGTGCCGCCGGAGAACCGGCCGTCGGTGATCAGGGCGCAGGCCGTGCCGAGGCCGACCGACTTCAGGTAGCTGGTCGGATAGAGCATCTCCTGCATGCCGGGGCCGCCGCGCGGGCCCTCGTAGCGGATCACCACCACGTCGCCGGCCGTGACCTCGCCGCCGAGGATCTTCGAGACCGCCTCCTCCTGGCTCTCGCAGACCACGGCCGGGCCGGAGAAGGTGACGTTGGCCTCGTCGACCCCGGCCGTCTTCACCACGCAGCCGTCCTCGGCCAGGTTGCCGTACAGCACCGCCAGCCCGCCGTCCTTGCTGTAGGCATTGTCCACCGAACGGATGCAGCCCGCCTCCCGGTCCAGGTCGAGGGAGTCGTAGCGCCGCTCCTGGCTGAACGCCTGCTGGGTCGGCACGCCGCCCGGCGCCGCCGAGAAGAAGGTCTTCACCGAGTTGGACGGAGTGCGCATGACGTCCCACGCATCGAGCGCGGCGCCCAGGGTCGGCGCATGCACGGTCGGCGCGTCGCGGTGCAGCAGGCCGCCGCGGTCCAGTTCGCCGAGGATGCCCATGATGCCGCCGGCCCGGTGGACGTCCTCCATGTGGTATTTCCGGGTCGACGGCGCGACCTTGCAGATGTTGGGCACGGCCCGCGACAGGCGGTCCATGTCCCTGAGGGTGAACGGCACCCCGGCCTCCTCGGCGATCGCCAGCAGGTGCAGCACGGTGTTGGTGGAGCCGCCCATGGCGATGTCCAGGGTCATCGCGTTCTCGAACGCGGCGAAGCCGGCGATGCCGCGCGGCAGGGCGCTCGCGTCGTCCTGCTCGTAGTAGCGCCGGGTCAGCTCGACGATCCGCCGCCCGGCCTCCAGGAACATCTCGCGGCGGTCGGCGTGGGTGGCCAGCATGGAGCCGTTGCCGGGCAGCGCGAGGCCGATCGCCTCGGCCAGGCAGTTCATGGAATTGGCGGTGAACATGCCGGAACACGACCCGCAGGTCGGGCAGGCGGACCGCTCGTAGGCCTCCACCGTGGCGTCGGAGGCGTCGGGCGAGGCGGCGGCGACCATCGCGTCGACCAGGTCCAGGTGCACCTCGGCGCCGTCCTCGGCGACGATCTTGCCGGCCTCCATGGGGCCGCCGGAGATGAAGATGGCCGGGATGTCGAGGCGCACGGCGGCCATCAGCATGCCCGGCGTGATCTTGTCGCAGTTGGAGATGCAGACCAGGGCGTCGGCGCAGTGGGCGTTGGCCATGTACTCCACCGAATCGGCGATCACCTCCCGGCTGGGCAGCGAATACAGCATCCCGCCGTGCCCCATGGCGATCCCGTCGTCGATCGCGATGGTGTTGAATTCCTTGGCGACGGCGCCCGCCGCCTCGATCTCGCGGGCGATCATCTGGCCCAGGTCCCGCAGATGCACGTGGCCGGGGACGAACTGGGTGAACGAATTGGCGATCGCCACGATGGGCTTGCCGAAATCGTCGTCGGTCATCCCGGTGGCGCGCCACAGGGCGCGCGCGCCGGCCATGTTGCGGCCGTGGGTGGAGGTGCGGGAGCGGTAGTCGGGCATGGCGGGACCTCGTGCGTCTGGTGCTGCCCCGTTTTAGCGGTCACCGCCGGGCAGGGAAAGCCTTGACCGCGCCCGGCGGACGCGGGAGGGTCGCCGCATGGACGACGTGGAGATCCTGTTCGACGCCGACGCCATCGCCCGCCGGGTCGACTCCCTGGCCGCG
>JANQGL010000398.1 GCA_028277325.1 Magnetospira sp. | reverse complement strand
AGACACGCCGATGGCCGTCGCCGCGGCGTGAGCCGGGAACCTCAACCGCCGAAGACCGACGCACTCTCGTCGCTCTTACACCACTCACAGGCCCTAGTGCACCGACTCCGACAAAAGGTGCACCTTTTGTCGGCCCGGCGCCCTAGCCAAGCATTTGCTTGTGCAGCGATTCACCAAACGAATGTCGACCTTCGCCCGAATCTTTCGTTTGGATCGCTGCCCTAGGCCGGTGCCGGCCGCCTCCGCCTCGCAGCGGCTTGCCCGCCGCCGCCGATGGGGTAGCGTCCCGGGTGTCGTCAATTTGCCGGAAGGGAGTCTCCATGCGGTCCATCAACCTGTTGCAGTCCGCCCCCAAGGTCGCCCGCGACATCGCGGCGCGGCGCGTCGACAAGGCGGAGAACCGGCGCCTCGCCCTCAAGTTCGGGGTCGAGTACTTCGACGGCCCGCGCGAACAGGGTTACGGGGGCTACCGCTACGACGGCCGCTGGCGGGCGGTGGCCGACCGGCTGGTGGAGATCTACGGCCTGACGCCCGACTCCCGGGTCCTCGACGTCGGCTGCGCCAAGGGGTTCCTGGTCAAGGACCTGAAGGACCGCCTGCCGGGGATCACGGTGATCGGGCTCGATATCTCCCGGTATGCCCTCGACCACGCCCCGGCGGAGGTGCGGGACTCCCTGGTCCGCGGGTCCTGCGACGCGCTGCCGTTCGCGGACGCCGGCTTCGACCTGGCGCTCGCCATCAACACGGTGCACAACCTGGAGCCGCCGGGCTGCCTGGCCAGCCTGCGCGAACTGCAACGGGTATCGCCCGGCGCCGCATTCGTGCAGGTGGACGCCTACCGCTCGGAAGCCGAACGGGCCCTGTTCGAGGACTGGATGCTGACCGCGCGGACCTATCTCACCCCGGAGGGCTGGCAGAGCCTGTTCGCCGAGGCGGGCTACGTGGGGGACCACTACTGGACCATCCTGCTGCCGGACGGCGACGTGCTGTAGGGCCGGGGGTCGCGTCTCCCGCAGGGCTTGCATGCGCGATGCGCAATGGACAGTTATGTGACAGTTTGATAATATAACATCCATCCGGGTGGATGGCGGAGAGTCGCGCGCGTCGGCGCGGAGCAGATACCCGGAGACTTTTGTGTTTGAGGAGCGCAAGGCCGGTGGGGCGCCGCCGGGGCGTTCGATTGCGACCAAGGAAATCTGCCCATGCACAACGATGCCAAGGCCGGACTCCTGGCCTACCTTCAGGAGCGTGCCCGTGAACTGGTGACCGAATCGTCGGCCGCCACCCTGCCGCTGGCCGACCAACTGCGCGCCGAGGCGGAGGAGTTGATGACCCTCCATCGATTGATCACACGCCGCGACCAGCCGGCCGTGCAACAGCTTTCCCTGCGGTTCCCGAAAGCCGCCTGAACACCCTCTGACGCAGGTTCGCCTGTCTGGCGTCGGCTCGGACCGACGCTTTTTTTTTCAACGGGATTGGCCGCGCCGGGACGATTTTTGTTGTTGCGGGGGGGCGGCGCATCGGAAACACTAAACAGGTGGCGGGGCGCCTTCGCCGCCGCACCTGCCCTGGAACCGGTCCGGAGTCCGCCTGAATGCGCAGCGACATCAGAACCTCCAACCGGGTGCTGTTCATGATGGAAACCGCCGTCAAGAAGGCCAATCGGAACATCCTCGATCCGATGATCCCCGAACTGACGCCGGAGTCCGTACAGCCGATCGTCGACGCCACCGCCCGGGTGCGCGGGGAATACCTGCTGGCCCTGTTCAAGGTGGCGGAGTCGGCGTCGCGCGGCGTGCCGTCGCCGGATGCCGTCAAACGGCTGCGCGACCTGCGGCTGGCCTACGACGAGATGATCCACGCCTACCAGGCGCTCGAACATGCCATCGAGCGCGGCTACCTGACCGTCAAGGAATAGCCGCCGGGCTATCCGAACAGCGCGCCGCGTTCCCAGGCGGCGGCCATCATCAGCCCGCCCAGGCCGACGATCAGCAGCGCCCCGGCCAGGGTCACCGCGCCGTGCAGCGGGGTGACCCAGGCGCCGCCGCCGAACGGCGCCGCGGCGATCGAGCGGCGGGTCAGGATGGTGGCGATGCCAAGGGTGGAAATGGTGATCGCCACCCCGAGCGCCATGACCAGCGCCGCCGCCAGGCCCAGAAGGAACACGCCGTTGGCGAGGGTGAACAGCAGCACCAGGATCGATCCGCCGCAGGGCCGCACCCCGGCCGCCAGGCCCATCGACCACAGCCGCCCGACCTTGGCCGCGCGCAGACGGCGATACAGGCCTTGCGCCATCCCGGCTCCCCGTTCGTCGGGCAGGGTGGCCGTCTCGGTACGCCGCAGGACCAGCTCGCGCAGGCCCTCCACCGCCATCAGGACGCCGATCAGCATGATCAGGCCGTAGCTGGCCAGTTCCACCGTCAGCGCCTCCTGCATGATCTCGCGGTGCCGCAGGTTGAGCGCGACGGCGAGCACGCAGACCACCAGGATCGCCGAGACCGCCTGCGTGAAGGCGATCAGGCCGCCCATGGCGATGCCGCTGCCGAGCCTGGCCGGGCGCGACGCGAAATAGGCCGCCACCACCGCCTTGCCGTGCCCCGGCCCGACCGCGTGGAACACCCCGTAGGCGAACGACAGGGCGAGCAGGACCACCGCCGGCGTCCACGCCCCGGTCTCGCGGACGCGGCGGATTTCCGTCGCCATCCGGCCGTAGACCTGACGCTGCACCTGGGCCACCTCGGTGACCAGCCCGGACAGGAAGCGCGGCGCGGCGGGGCCGTCCGCCGGCCGCTCGCCGGTCTGCCCGGGACGGAACGGGTTGTCGGCCGCGGCCGGCGCCCCGGACGCCGATCCGAGCACCACGAGAACGAGAAGCAGGAGGCGCAGCGCGGTCATTGGCACAGCAGGTCGTAACGCTTGGGGATCACCTGGCCGAAATAGTAGGCGCGGTCCGGGTCGTCCACGATCCGCGTCTCGCAGTGCCCCCCGGCCCCGGCCACGGCCACCGGATCGGAGGCCAGGGGATTGAAGAAAAGGTAGAACTCCTTGTCGTACACGCCCACCGCGACGGCCGTCGCGGCCGGATCGGCGGGCGGCGAGATGACCACGTCGTAGCTCAGGAGCCCGCGTCCGTCGGCGAACCGGATGTCCAGGTTGCGCGCCTCGACCGGCGACACCGGCGCGCCGTTCAGGGTCAGGTGGGTGAAGTAGTCGAACTCCTCCAGGTTGAGCTGCCAGTCCTCGATCGCGAACACCCGTTCGTCCTCGTTGATCCGTCCGTCGCGGTCCAGGTCGGCGTTGTCGAGGAGCATCGCGCTGTAGACCTGATCGAAGGTCCATTCCACACGGATCACGCCGATCCGGCCGCCCTCGAGGACGAAGGTCACCTTGGTGTCGGCGTAGCCATGCGGATGCGCCGCCGCCGGCCCGGCACTCAGCAGCGCCGCCAGCACGCAGAGTCCCGGGACCCTCCGGGCGCCCCGGATCACGGCGCGCCCACCGGCTCGGTGACGCCGGTCTCGGTGCCCGACCCGGCATCCCGGTGGACATGGCGCGGCGGCGTGACGGTGGCGTCGCGGCCGCGCACGAAACTCTGCGCGCGGACGATCACCCGGTAGGCCTTGTTCAGGGCCAGGGCGCGTTCGGGCGACGGGTTGACCAGCAGCGAGATGTCGTCGCGCAGACGCGCCGCCATGTCGGGGCGCAGCCGGCCCTCGGCGTCGAAGAACCGGTCGATGACTTCCCGGTTGGCCCGGAACTCGTCGCCGGCCCGGTTGGTCTCAAGGTAGAACGCGTATTCGGGCCGCCCGTCGCGGCGCAGCGGTTCCGGCACCCCGACGAAGCCCTTGTCCGACCAGTGGTACCAGCCGCCCCGGTGGGCGGCGTGGCCGAACCGGCGCGGGAAGGCGAAGGTGGTGTCGGTGGTGGCGCCGATGCCGCCGTGGCAGCCGACGCAGAACACGCTCTCCTCGAACGACTGCGGGCGGAGATCGCCGTCCGCGTCCTCGATGAAGCCCTGGTACAGCCAGCCGCCCTCGGCGATGACGCCGACCTCGGCATTGCCGCGCACGAACCTGGGCCGTGCCGGGAAGTCGTCCTTCCCCTTGCGTTCCTCCAGCGCCTCGGCCTCCAGTTCGGAGTAGGGGCTCCAGGCGAACTTGCGGGCGTAGCGCAGCTCCTTCATGCGCGGCGCGAGGCGGATGCCGCCGGCGTCGTCGAGATCGATGTAGCGGACGCTGTGCAGGAACTCGGTGCCCTCCGGATACAGGCCGGCCGCCAGATGCACCCGCCCGGCCCGCTGGCGCAGGCCGGCCAGCCCCACGTAGGACATCCGGCGGCGCTCCAGCGGCGCCCAGTCGTAGGTCACCTGCTCGGCGATCCCGAACGTGCCGTCCCTGTCCAGGTCGACCCGGAACCGCCGCTCCTCGGTCGGCGGGATCGGCACGTCGCGCTTGCGGACCACCGCCTCGACGATCGCCAGGTTCAGCTTGTAGACCTCCAGGTCGGGATTGCCCCGGCGGTCCTGGCGGAACATTTCGTCGAGCCGGATCAGCACGTCGTCGGTGGACCCGTTGGTCGGCCAGAAGGTGCCGAGGACCGGGTAGTAGGCGAACGCCCGCCAGCCGCTGTAGCCGCCGTCCGGCGCCCGGTCGAATCCTTCCTCGTCGAACGCGAAGGAACAGTCCGGCACGTAGCCCGACCATCGCCCGTCGCCGTCGAAATCCCATTCGGCCGGCGGCGGCGACAGCTTGTCGGCCAGGATCGGGCGGCCGTCCGGACGTCGGTAGTTGTCGGTCCGCACGTAATCGAGGATCTCGGCGTCGGAGATCCCCGCCACCTGGGCCCTGCGGTCGACGAACAGGTTGGTCCAGGGGTTGGTCTCGGCGCCATCGCGGAAGTCGTAGGTTTCCTGGAGGTATTCGTCGTTCACGAAGTTCGGCCGCTCC
>JANQGL010000365.1 GCA_028277325.1 Magnetospira sp. | reverse complement strand
GCCGCCGCCGGCGAGGTGATCGGCAAGGTGGAGACGGTTGCCGGGACAGTGACGGTGACGCGGGCCGACGGCACGCGCGAGGTTCTGGAGAAGGGGTCTCCGGTGTACCGGGGCGACGTCCTGGAGACCGGCGGCGACGGCGCGGTGGGCGTGGTTCTGGCCGACAACTCGGTGTTCTCGCTGGGCGAGGGCGGCCGGCTGGCGCTCGACGAGATGGTCTACGATCCGGGGGCCCAGGAGGGCCAGGCGGTGCTGTCGCTGCTCACCGGGGCGGCGACCTTCGTGTCCGGGCAGATCGCCAAGCTGGGCCAGGACGCGATGCTGGTCAAGACGCCGGTGGCGACCATCGGCATCCGCGGCACCAAGGTGTTCCTGGAGACCGACGGCGAGAGCATCCAGGCGGTCAACCTGCCGGAGAACACCCTGCGCGGCGAGACGGTGGGCGAGATCGTGCTCTACGACAGCGCCGGCACCCTGCTGGGCACCGTCAACCAGATGGGCGGCGGCTGGCAGTGGACGCCGGGCCTGGGCGGCACGCCGAGCGCGTTCACCCTGGGGCGCGACCAGGTGGACGGTCTGGTCGCGCAGACGACCGGCATCCTGCCGCGCACCCTGGAGGAGAAGGCGCTCGACCTGATGGACCGGGTGGCCGAGCTGCGCGCCGCGGCCAGGGAGGCCCGCGAGGCCGGCGACGCCGCGCGCGCCGCGCGGCTGGAGGAGCAGGCCGAGCAGGCGCAGCACAAGCTGGACCAGGCGATCGAGGAGGTCGAGACCAACCTCGGCTACGAGGTCAGCCTGACCGGCGACGCCGACCTCGACTCCTTCCTCGACGACGGCACCGCGGCGGGGGGGGATGACCTCGGCCCCGACACCGGCACCGGTGGAAATTTTTTCGACCAGTCAAGTAACAACATCTTCAACAGCATCATCAATCAGATCGAGAACGACGGCGCGACCGACGCCCAGGACGTGATCGACCATGACAGCAACGACGGTACGGGCGTTGTCGGCGACGGCAACGACCACGTGGTCGAGAACGGAGACGACACGTCCACGCCGCCGGGGAACAATGCCCCGGTCCTCACCGAAACCACCTATGCCGGCCAGGTGGTGGACGGCTACCTGGCGGGCGCCCGGGTCTACATGGACGTCGACGGCGACGGCACCTGGGATGAAGGAACCGAGGATTTCACCTACACCGACGGCCAGGGCAACTTCACCCTGACCACGGACCAGACCGGCGTCCTGCGGACCGAAGGCGGCACCGACACCGAGACCGGCCTTGAATTCGCGGGCTCGCTGAGCGCGCCGTCCGGGTCCACGGTGATCACCCCGCTCACCACCCTGATCCAGGAACAGGTCGAGGCCGGCGCGTCGGTCGCGGCCGCCTCGACCAACATCACGTCGGCCCTTGGCTTGGTCGGCGTGAACCTGCTGACCACCGACCCGCAGGCTCTGGCCGAGGCGGGCGACGTGGACCTGATGCGCGCCTCGGTCATGGTCGCCAACATGACGGCGCAGCTGACCGGCGCCCTGGAAGGGGCCGGCCTGAGCGCCGGGCAGGCCGAGGCGGCGGCCCTGCAGGCCATCGCCGGCTTGACTCAGTCCGAAGGCGGCTCGATCAACCTCGCCGACGGCACCGCGATGCAGGACCTCGTCGACGCCGCGGCGACCGCCGGCGGCGTCACCACCCTCGACTCGCAGGCCGTCGGCAACGTGATGGCGGCCGCCAACGAGGCGGTCCAGAACATCAGCGACGACGGCGATTTCCTGGAAAACCTGGCCGCCACCTCGGCCTATCTCCAGGACCAGGTGACCGAGGCCATCCGCAGCGCCGCCGAAAGCGGCGGCTTCGGCGGCCTGGCCTCGTTCGATGCCATGTCCATGGCCAGCGCCGCGCAGCTTCAGGGGACCGGCCGCGACGACGTCCTGACCGGCGGGCCGAGCGACGACACGGTCAAGGGCCGGGCCGGCGACGACACCATCGACGGCGGCGCCGGCGACGACGTCCTGTACGGCAACAAGGGCGACGACGTCCTGATCGGCGGTGCCGGCGACGACAGCCTGAAGGGCGGCGCGGGCGACGACGTGGCGGTCTACGACGGCAACCTCTCCAACTACACCGTGACCGTCGACGACGGCGTCTACTACGTGCTCAACAACGAGACCGAGGAAGTCGACACCCTCGAGGACGTCGAATTCCTGCGCTTCGGCGACGGCATCGATCTGGCGATCGACGACGCCCTGACCCAGACCTACAGCAGCTTCATCGGGACCGATGCCGACGATGCCGCGATCGGAACCAGCGGCAGCGACTTCCTGTAGGGGGCCGGCGGTGACGACCTGCTGGATGGCCGGGCCGGCGACGACGCCCTGATCGGCGGCGGCGGCAACGACGTCCTGGTCGGCAGCGGCGGCGACGACGTCCTGAACGGCGGCGACGGCAACGACGTCCTGGTCGGCAGCGGCGGCGACGACGTCCTGAACGGCGGCGACGGCAACGACACCGCGGTGTTTGCCGGGGCGATGGGGAACTACGCGTTCGAAGCGGTTCCGAGCGCCTTGATCGGCGACTTCGAGGGCCAGGACGGCCTGCAGGGCTGGTCGACCATCGGCACCCCGAGCGTCGACGTCCACAACGGCGACAACGAGGCGCGCATCGAGGCCGGCGGCAACGTCTATTACGGCGACATCGCCGACTTCTTCGGCATTCCGGCCGCCTCCCTGGCCGGTATCGCCACCGGCACGCCGACCAACGGCGAGGCCATCATGACTTCGGTCTCGGTGACCGCCGGCATGGAATTGACCTTCGACTTCACCTTCCGCCCCGGCGACTACCTGCCCTATTACGACTTCTCGTTCCTGGTGGTCGGCGACGACGTCGTGAAGATCGGCGAGGTGTGGGACAGTTTGTCCTACGAGCTCGATGACGACGCCTTCGGCGAGGAGAACTTCACCTACACCTTCACCGAATCCGGGACCTTCAATGTCGGGTTCGGCACCCTGAACCAGGGCGATAGCGGCGTCAACTCCTGGATGTGGGTGGACAACGTCACGCTGACCGGACAAACCGGCTTCGGCAGCGTGCTCTCCCTGCTGGTCACCGACCTCGCGGGCGATGACGGTTCGGCGCTGCTCAGCGACGTCGAGACCCTGCAGTTCGCGGACGGACCCCAGTCCGTCGACGCGCTCGAACTGGTGGTCGAGGGCGACGGCGGGGACAACGCGCTGTACGGGCTCGACAACGACGACACCCTGATCGGGAACGGCGGCGACGACCTGCTGGTCGGCGGCGGCGGCAACGACGTGATGAGCGGCGGCGAGGGAGACGACGTGTTCGGCTACGTGCTGAGCAACATCGCCGACGAGGGCGGCGACGACATCCTGGACTTCGACCCGGCCAACGACTCGTTCCTGTTCAACGCCCCGGGCAACCTGCCCGGCGGTCCGCTGGCCAGCATGACGGCGTTCTACACCATCATCCAAACCACCATCGAAGACGGCAGCTACACGTCGTCCGGCGTGACCGGCAACTTCTTCGACGCCGGCTTGGTGCAGGGCGGCGTGAGCGAGGCGGCGGCCGTGCTCGACCAGCAGTTCTCCGATTGGGACGTGAGCGGCCGGCCGGTGTTCCTGTTCTTCAGCGAGGAGACGGGCAACGACGTCACCGGCCAGCTCTATTACGGCAGCAACGGGTCCTACTCCCAGGTCGCCGAGATCGCCTATGCCGAAACGGCCGATCCCGGCCTGTCGTCGGAGAACATCGTGATCGCCAACGCGGTGCCCTGATCATCCGTTCCGGAACGAACAGGCGGCGGCCGTCCCCGGAACGCGCCTGACCCGGCGGCGCGCGTCAGCGCGCCGCGTCGGCCCCGACCGCCTCGGCGACCGACCCGAATCCGTCCCGGGCCAGCCGTGCCGCCAGGTCGGACAGAATGCGCGCCACCAGACCCGGCCCTCCGTAAACCAGCCCGGAATAGAGCTGGACCAGGGACGCCCCGTTGCGGATCTTGGCGTAGGCGTCGGCGCCCGAGGCGACGCCTCCGGCGCCGATCAGCGGAATCCGCCCCGCGGTCAGGCGATGCATGTCGGCCAGCACCCCGGTCGACGGCGCGAACAGGGGGCGCCCGCTCAGTCCCCCCGCCTCGGCCCGCGACCGGCCGCGCAGGCCGTCCGGCCGGTCGACCGTGGTGTTGGTGGCGATCAGGCCGTCGATCCCCAGTTCGAGAACCACCGCCGCGATATCGGTCTTGTCGTCCTCGGTCAGGTCGGGCGCGATCTTGAGAAGCAGCGGCGGACGCCGGTCGAGGCCGTCGCGCGCCGCCTTGACCGCCGACAGCAGGTCGTGCAGCGGGTCGCGGCCCTGAAGGGCGCGCAGGCCGGGGGTGTTGGGCGACGACACGTTGACCACCAGATAGTCGGCCAGCGGCCCCAGGGTCTCGACGCCGCGCCGGTAGTCGGCCGTCGCGTCGGGGCTGGCCTTGTTCCTGCCGAGGTTGACGCCGACGATCCCGCCGCGCCCCCGCCGCCGCGCCAGGTTGGCCCGCGCCACCGCGTGGCCGCGGCTGTTGAACCCCATCCGGTTGATGACCGCGCGGTCCTCCGGCAGCCGGAACAGGCGCGGGCGCGGGTTGCCCGGTTGCGGCTGCGGGGTGATGGACCCCACCTCGACGAACCCGAAGCCGAGTCCGAGCGCCGCGTCGACCGCCTCGGCATCCTTGTCGAACCCGGCCGCGAGACCGAGCGGATTGGGGAACGACAGCCCCCAGACGGTACTCGCCAGCCGCGCGTCGGCGACCGGACGCGCGTCGGGCACCAGCCCCCCTTTCAAGGCCGCCAGGGCGAGACCGTGCGCCCGCTCCGGGTCGATCCGGCGGATCAGCGGCCAGGCCAGGCGGTACCAGTCGGTCATCGGGCCTCTCCGGGAACCAGGTCGTCGGGGAACCGGTGCCGGCCGTCGGCGTCCAGCGGCAGGGCGTCGACCCGCCGCACCAGGGCCACCGGCAGCGTCGCGTAGAGGTGCGGGAACACGGCGCCGCCGCGCGACGGCTCCCAGCGCAGGTCGTCGCCCAGCGCCTCGGCCGCCACCGTCAGCATCACCAGGTCCGGCACCCCGGCCCGGTGCCGGGCGGCGCTGTCGCGCACCTGGCGGGAGGTGGAGAAATGCAGGAACCCGTCGGCCCGGTCGGCCGGCGCGCCCGCGTAGACGCCGTCCCGGAGGCCGCGTTCCCAGTCGGCGCGGCGGCACAGATGATGGATCGGGGTCGGCACGGCGTCAGAACCTTTCCAGCAGGCGTCGCAGGTAGTCGCGCTCCTCCGGCGGACTCGCCGGATCGCTGGCCCGCTGGCGAATCCGGTCGCGCAGCGCGCGGGCGCGCGTCGCCGACCCCTCGGACGGAATGTCCAGCGGCCCGACCAGCCCCCCGACCGGCGACCGCAGGCCCGACGCCGCCGGCGTGGCCGGCCAGGCCGCGCCGCCCAGTCGGCGGCGCAGCGTCTCCGCCGCCGCCCGCCGCAGGTGGCGCAACCGGTCCAGGGCCCGGCCCTGGGCGTCCAGGGCGTCGGCGGCGGCGGCCCGCGCCAGGGCGTCGGCGGCGGCGTCCATCCGGTCGGCGGCGGTCCCGCCGTCGGGGGTTCCGGACCGCTCCGCCATGGCGCCCGGCAGGTTCCGCGCCCGGTCCGCCAGGTCGGTCTGCGGACCGAACAGGCCGGCCATCCCGGCGAATGCCGAGGGGTCGCCGTCCGCGGCCGCCCGCGCCAGGCC
>JANQGL010000275.1 GCA_028277325.1 Magnetospira sp. | reverse complement strand
TCGCCTCCACACCGGTTAAGCCCCCGTGTGCAGCGAATCATTCGACGCCGAAAAAAGCAAGCCTGCAAATACGTCAAATTAAATGACACAGGGCACTAGTGTCCCGAACCCGAAGTTCGTATCATTATACCAAGCGGCGCGAGCGGTGACTCGCGGCGCTTGGGAGCCCGCAAGCGCGGGCCGGCGCTTACGGCGCCGAAAACCAAGGGTTCCGGAGGAACCCGCCCGGCGATTGAGGGGGCCATAGCCGGTCAATCAATTGACCGGCTGGTATTATACGGCAGGCGCTTTCGAACTTCGGGGTCGGGACATCAGGGAATCGTCTGCCGGGTTGAATTCCGGCCCTCCGAATGCTACCCTTCTCGGGCGTCGTGGTGCGATAAAACCCAAATAAAACAGGTGGCTCGACAGGGAGGATCGGCGCATGAACAGTCCCCAGGCAGGCTCTTCGGCCCGCATGCCGGTGGCCGACCGCATCCGTGACGTCGACATCGCGCAGCCGTTCGTCTGGCTCGGCCGGGGATGGTCCGACCTGGTCAACACGCCGCTGCTCAGCATGGCGCACGGCTTGGTGTTCGCGCTGGCCGGGCTCGGCATCGGGATCGGGTTGCGGCTGGCCGGCAAGGACTACCTGATCTATCCCCTGGCGGCCGGGTTCCTGTTCGGCGGACCGTTCCTCGCGCTCGGTCTGTACGACATCAGCCGGCGCCGCGAGCAGGGACGGCGGCCGCTGCCCGGCCATTGCCTGACCGCGTCGCGCGCCAACCTGTATCACATTCTCACCGCCGGCCTGGTCCTGATGCTGTTCGCCATCGTCTGGAGCCGCCTTGCCGTCCTCACCTTCGCGCTGTCGTTTCCCTATACCAGTCTCAGCCTCTCCGGCATCCTCGACCAGGTGCTGCTGACCTGGGACGGCGTTGTCTTCCTCGCCACCGGCACCTTCATCGGCGCCGCGATGGCCGGCCTCGCCTTCCTGTTCGGGGTGGTCACCCTGCCGATGATGCTGGACCGCCGGATCGACGTGTTCGGCGCCGCCCTGGTCAGCTTCCTCGTGGTCATGCGCAACAAGGGGGCGATGCTCACCTGGGCCGGGCTGATCGTCATCTTCACCGGGGCCGGCGTGGCGGCCGGATTCCTCGGCCTGATCGTCACCCTGCCGCTGATCGGGCACGCCAGCTGGCACGCCTACCGGGCCTGCGTCGACCCGTCCGCCTGGCCGGCCAACGGGTCGGTCTGAACGAGGTCATTCGGCGAGTCGCGACCGCACCTTCACCTCGGCGTGCAGGGTCCGGTGGACCGGGCACCTGTCGGCGATCTCCAGCAGGCGCCGGCGCTGTGCGTCGGTGAGGTCGCCGTCCACCTCGACCACCCGGTCGATGACGTCGATCTTGCCGGTCTTGGTTTCGCAGTCGGCGCAGTCGTCGGCGTGGATCTTGCGGTGGGCCAGGGTCACCGCCACCCGCCGCAGGGGCAGCTTCTTCAGGTCGGCGTACATGCGCAGGGTCATCGAGGTGCAGGCGCCGAGCCCGGCCAGCAGGTAGTCGTAGGGCGACGGGCCGCTGTCCATGCCCTTGTGCTCCACCGGCTCGTCGGCCCGGAGGGCGAACTTTCCGCCCACCGAGACCAGGTTGGCGTAGTTGCCCTCGCCGCTCTCGGCGACCACCACCGAGCCGGTCTCCGCCTTCAGCTCGGGCGGCAGGGCGGCGCCGCCACCGCAGGCCGCCACCCCCAGGTAGCGCGACGCCCAGGCGGCGATCACGTCGGCCGCGTAGGCGGCGTCCTCGCGCCGGGTCAGCAGGTGGTCGGCGTCGTCCAGGGAGACGAAGCTCTTCGGGTGCATGGCGGCCGTGAAGATGGTCGCCGCGTTGTCCACCGACACCTGGCGGTCGCGCGGCGCGTGAAAGATCAGCAGCGCCCGGCGCAGGCCGTGGATGGCGTCGCGCATCTTCTGCCCGGCGATGTCGTCGAGGAATTCCTGGCGGATGACGAACGGCCGCCCGCCCAGGTTCACCTCGGCCGACCCCTTCGCCGCGATCTCGTCCAGCGCGCAATCGAAATTGTGCGCCACGTGGGCCGGATCGGCCGGTGCGTTGAGGGTCGCCACCGCCTTGACCTCGCCGATCCGCGCCGCCGCCGCCAGCACCGCCGCACCGCCCAGGCTGTGGCCGATGAGCAGCGACGGCGCCTGGAATTCGCGGCGCAGGAAGTCGGCCGCCGCCACCAGATCGGCCACGTTGGAGGTGAAGTCGGTGTTGGCGAACTCGCCGTCGCTGGAGCCGAGGCCGGTGAAGTCGAACCGCAGGACGGCGATGCCGTGCCCGGTCAGGCCCCGCGAGATGCGCGACGCCGCGAAGGTGTCCTTCGAGCAGGTGAAACAGTGGGCGAACAGGGCGAACGCGGCGGGCGGCCCGGCCGGCAGGTCGAGTCGGGCCGCCAGATCGTGGCCGAGGGCGCCGGGGAAGGCGACTTTCTCGCTGCGGGCAGAGGACATGACGCGGTCTCCGTGGCGGGATTCGCCCCGAGGATAGCCGCCCTCGTCCGGGCGCCCAATCAAATCCTGTTGAATCGCGGCCCGCGGGCGGGCACAAACGGCGCATGCAGCGCCCCCCTTCCCCACCGCGTCCGGGGTCGGCCGGCGGCGCCGGAGACGACACATGACCGACCCCCCGAAGACGGCGGCCTTCCATCGCGACGACGTGGAGGTCCTGGCGCGTCGCGTCGCCTTCCAGGGCTATTTCCGGATCGACGAATACAGGCTGCGCCACCGCACCTACGCCGGCGGCTGGTCGGACGTGGTGACCCGGGAGGTGTTCGAGCGCGGCCACGTGGTGGTGGTGCTGCCCTACGACCCGGTGCGCGACGCGGTGGTGCTGATCGAGCAGTTCCGCCCCGGCGCCTATGCGGCCAGCCTGGAATCCCAATGGTTCACCGAGGACCGCTCGCCGTGGCTGGTCGAATGCGTGGCCGGGGTGATCGACCCGGGAGAGGCGGCGGACGACGTGGCGCGCCGCGAGACGCGGGAGGAGGCCGGACTGGAGGTGCTCGACCTGCGGCCGGTGCGGCGCTGGCTGATCAGCCCCGGCGGCACCACCGAATCGGCCGTCACCTACGTGGCGCGGGTGGACTCCGGTCCCGCCGGCGGCCTGCACGGGCTGAGCGAGGAACACGAGGACATCCGGGTGTTCGTGCTGCCGGCCGAGGAGGCGTTCCGCTGGGTCGACGCCGGGCG
>JANQGL010000255.1 GCA_028277325.1 Magnetospira sp. | reverse complement strand
CCGCCCGATGCGGGCGTCCGGTGTCCCTGACGGCGGTCGCCGAGCGGTCCAACAACCGCCAGCCCGGCCTGCCGATGGACGGCGTGACCTGGCACGATGACGCGATGGCGCTGCTCGACGAGGACCTGGACGTGGTGGTCGAACTGATCGGCGGCTCCGGCGGCGCGGCGCGCGACCTGGTGGCCGAAAGCCTGCGCCGGGGGCGCCACGTGGTGACCGCCAACAAGGCCCTGATCGCCCATCACGGCGCCGGGTTGGCGCGGCTGGCCGAGGACAACGGCGCCGTGCTCGCCTACGAGGCGGCGGTGGCCGGCGGAATCCCCATCGTCAAGGCGATGCGCGAGGGTCTGGCCGGCAACACCTTCTCGCGCGTCTACGGAATCCTCAACGGAACCTGCAACTACATCCTGACCGCCATGCGGGAAACCGGCCGCGAGTTCGCGGACGTGCTGCGCGAGGCGCAGGAGCTGGGCTATGCCGAGGCCGATCCCGGCTTCGACGTGGACGGCGTGGACACCGCCCACAAGCTGGCCATCCTGACCAGCCTGGCGTTCGGCTGCGAGATCGATTTTGCGGCGGTGCACGTGGAAGGCATCCGGCGGGTCAGCGGGCTCGACATCCGGTTCGCCGACGAACTGGGCTATCGCATCAAGCTGTTGGGCGTGGCCAGCCGCACCGGGAACGGGGTGGAGCAGCGGGTTCACCCCTGCATGGTGCGGCGCGACACCCCGATCGCCGCCGTCGAGGGCGTGTTCAACGCCGTGGTGGCGCATGGCGACTTCGTGGACACCACCATGTACGTGGGGCGCGGTGCCGGCGAACGGCCGACCGCCTCGGCGGTGGTGGCGGACATCGCCGACATCGCGCGCGGCCTGCGCCTGCCCGCCTTCGGGGTGCCGGCGTCCGACCTCGCGGACCTGCCGACCCGTCCGATGTCGGAGCACCGGGGGGCCTATTACGTGCGGCTGTCGGTGCTCGACAAGCCGGGGGTGTTCGCCGACATCGCGGCGGTCCTCGGCCAGCACGAGGTGTCGATGGAATCGGTGTTGCAGCACGGCCGGGCGCCCGGCGAGCCGGTGCCGCTGGTGATGACCCTGCACGAAACGCGGGAGTCGGCGGTGGTCGCGGCGCTGGACGCCATCGGTGGCCAGGACCACGTGGTCGAGCCGCCCTATATGATTCGGATCGAGTCCTTCTGACGTTGGCGGGGAGAACGGCGATGAGCGGCATGGCGGCCCTGTTCGGTGGACGCAACTTCGCGCTGGACGCGGTTCGGATCACCGAGAACGCGGCCCTCGCGGCGTCGGACTGGATGGGGCGCGGCGACGAGCAGTCGGCCGACGCGGCGGCGGCGGCGGCGATGTGCGACGCCCTGCACCAGCTCGACCTGGACGGCCTGGTGGTGATCGGCGAATTCGCCGAGCATCCCGACGTGGCGCTGTGTGCCGGCGACGCGGTGGGCTCCGGCGCCGGACCGCGCATCGACGTGGCGCTGACGCCGCTGGAAGGCATCACCGCCTGCGCGCGCGGCGCCGCCAATGCCCTGTCGGTGGTGGCGATGACCGACCGCGGCGGATTCCTGTCGGTGCCCGACCGGTACATGGACAAGATCGCGGTCGGGCCGGGCCTGCCGAAGGGGGTGATCGACCTCGACGCCGGCCCGGAGGACAATCTGCGCGCGGTGGCCGAGGCGCGTCGCCTGCGGGTGCGCGATCTGGTGGTCTGCATCCTCGACCGGCCGCGCCACGGCGACCTGATCGAGCGGGTGCGGACGTCCGGCGCGCGCATCATGCTGATCGCCGACGGCGACGTCAGCGGCATCCTGGCGACCGTCGATCCGGACAGCGGGGTCGACATGTACCTCGGGGTCGGCGGCGCCCCGCAGGGGGTGCTGGCGGCGGCGGCGCTGTATTGCGTCGGCGGCCAGATGCAGGGGCGCATGGTCGTCCGCCATCCCGACGAGCGGCGCAAGCTCGTCGATCACGGCATGACCGATCCCGACCACAAGTACACGCTGGAGGAAATGGCGGTCGGCGACGTGATGGTGGCGGTGACCGGGGTGACCCCGGGCGCCCTGCTGCGCGGGGTGCGCCGCACGGCCGGCCAGATCGTCACCCATTCGGTGGTCATGCGGTCGTCGTCCGGAACCCTGCGCTACATCGAATCACGGCACCGCCAGGACCCGGCGGGCGGCCCGATCCTTGGCGGCTGAGCGGTGGACGGCGGCACCGAACCCCCGGCGTTTCTGGGAGTCGAGCGGTCGCTGCGCGGCAAGCGCTGGCGGCTGCGCGAGGCCGACGACCGCCTGGCCCTGGCCCTGGCGCAGCGCCACGACCTGCCGGAGATGGCGGGCCGGGTTCTGGCGGCGCGCGGGGTCGGCCTGGACGACGCCCCAAGCTTTCTCTCCCCCACCCTGCGCGCCCTGATGCCCGATCCGTCGCGGCTGCGCGACATGGACGCGGCGGCCGAGCGTCTGGCGCGGGCCGTCACCGCCGGCGAACGGGTCGCCGTGTACGGCGACTACGACGTGGACGGCGCCACCTCGGCGGCGGTGCTCGGCCGCTTCCTGAGCGCGGTGGGGGCGCCGCCGCCCCGCCTTTACGTGCCCGACCGGCTGCGCGAGGGCTACGGTCCCAACGCCCCGGCGATGCGCCGCCTGGCCGCCGAGGGGGCGACCCTTGCGGTCACCGTCGACTGCGGCACCACCGCCCACGAGGCGCTGGCGGCGCCCGCCGAGTCCGGCCTCGACGTGATCGTGCTCGACCACCACGAGGTGGAATCCCACCTGCCGCCGGCGGTGGCGGTGGTCAACCCGAACCGGCTCGACGAGGACCGCGCGCTCGGCCATTTGGCGGCGGTCGGGGTGACCTTCCTGTGTGCGGTGGCGGTCAACCGGCGGCTGCGCGACGGCGGATGGTTCGCCGACGGGCGGCGGCAACCGGACCTGATGGATCTGCTGGATCTGGTCGCCCTCGGCACGGTGTGCGACGTGGTGCCGCTGGTCGGCCTCAACCGCGCCCTGGTGACCCAGGGCCTGAAGGTGATGGCACGGCGCCGCAACGCCGGACTGGCCGCCCTGGCCGACGTGGCCGGGGTGCGCGAGCCGCCGGGCACCTATCACGCCGGGTTCCTGATCGGACCGAGGGTCAACGCCGGCGGCCGGGTGGGCGGCGCCGATCTGGGGGCGCGCCTGCTGTCGACCGACGACCCGGCGGCGGCGGCCGACCTGGCACGCCGGCTCGACGCCTTCAACCGGGAACGCCGGATCCTGGAGACCGCGGTGCTGGAGC
>JANQGL010000225.1 GCA_028277325.1 Magnetospira sp. | reverse complement strand
AATGGCCGCCTGGCTGCCCGGGGTGGCGACCACCCGCGCACCGTCCGGCGTCCCGTAGCAGGCCGCCGCGGCGTCGCGCAGCGCCGCCTCGGCCGCCGTGTCGGGCAGCCGGTGCCAGGCCTCGGGCGGAACGGGACCGACCGGGTAGGGGACCGGGTTGATGCCGGTCGAGAGATCGAGCCACGCCGCGGCCGGGATGCCATACCGGGCCGCCGCCGCGTCGCGGCGGCCGCCGTGCGGAACGGGGTCGGTGGGATTGGGCAAGGGCGGGTCTCCTGGCTGCCGACGGGGCAGCATAGGCCGACCGGCGCCGCGCCGCCAGGGCCGCCGCGTCGGTTTTGCCGCTCGGCAGTGCGACCGGGGTGCGGTACCCTGCGGGCCGGTCCGTCAGGGGGGGTGTTCGGCATGATTTCGTTTCCGCGCGACGGACACCTGGTGGTGTTCGACACCGAGTACACGTCCTGGGACGGCGCCATGGCGCGCGACTTCCGCGGCCCGGGCGAGCACCGCGAGGTGGTGCAGATCGGCGCGGTGCGGCTCGACGCGGCGGACCGGCTGGTCGAGACGGGTGCCCTGTCGATCCTGGTGCGGCCGACCGTCAACCCCGGCCTCAGCGCCTATTTCACCGACCTGACCGGGATCACCCAGGCGCGGGTCGACGCCGAGGGCGTCGGGTTCGCCGAGGCCCTGGCCCGGTTCCGCGCCTTCTGCGCCGGCGCCGCGATGGTGCTGGCCAACGGCTCCGACGGCGAGGTGATGGCCGAGAACTGCCGTCTCAACGGCCTGCCGGCCCCCGACCTGCCGTTCGCCGACGCCAGCCGCTGGCTGGCCGCGCGACTGGGCGACACGGCCCACGTGGCGAGCTGGAGCCTGCCCGGGCGGCTCGGCCTCGATCCGCCCGCGGCGGCGCACGACGCGCTGCACGACGCGCGCGCCGTCGCGGCGGCGTTGCGGCATTTCCGGGGCGGGTGACCGCGGGGTCAGCCCTCGGCCGCCGGCCGCCCCTGGTCGTCGAGTCGCACCACCTGCCCGGTGATCGTGCAGTCGGCCACCGCCAGGTCGACGAAGGCACCGGCCACCCGGTCCGGCGCCTTGAGGGTCTCCGGGTTCTCGCCCGGGTAGGCGATCTGCCGCATGCGCGTCCGGGTGGCCCCGGGATCGATCAGGTTGGCCTTGATGTTGCTGACCTTTTCCACCTCCAGGGCGTAGGAGCGGACCATGTATTCGAGGGCCATCTTGGCCACCCCGTAGGTGGCCCAGAACCGGCGCGGGCGCTTGGTGGTGCCCGACGACAGGAACACCGCGCGGCCGGCCGGCGACAGCCGGAGCAGCGGGTCCATGGCGCGCAGCAGGCGGTAGTTGGCGGTCAGGTTGACGTCCATCACCTCGGCCCATTCCTCGGGCCGGATCTGGTGCATCGGAGTCAGGCTGCCGAGCGCGCCGGCGTTGCCGACCAGGACGTCGAGCCGCTTGAACCGCTCGAACAGGGCGCCGCCCGCCTTGTCGATGCCGTCGAAATCGCGCAGGTCGAGCGGCACCAGGGTCGGCGCCGGATGGCCCTTGGCGCGCAGGGAGTCGTCCAGGTCTTCCAGGGCGCCCTGGGTGCGGGCGATCAGGACCAGATGGGCGCCCTCGGCCGCGAAGCGCTCGGCCACCGCCTGGCCGATGCCGCGCGAGGCGCCGGTGATCAGGGCGATGCGGCCGGCCAGGCGGCCGTCGCCGGAACGGGTGTCGGTCATCGGTTCGGTCCCCGTGATCGTTGAATCGTTGGCGGCACGCCGTCGCCCGAGCGGTCGGGCGACGCCGTGCCGGGCGGGAAACGGGGTCAGTGGCTTTCGGTGAGCAGGGACAATTGCTCCGGCAGGCTGCCGTCGTAGTCGGTGAGTGGCGTCGGGTAGTTGCCGGTGAAACAGGCGTCGCAGAACTGCGGGTGATCGGGATCGCGCGGCACCCCGGAGACCGCCCGGTACAGGCCATCGGCCGACACGAAGGCGAGGCTGTCGACGCCGATGTGGCGGGCCATGGCGGCGACGTCCATCTGCGAGGCCATGAGTTCGGCCTTCTTCGGGGTGTCGATTCCGTAGAAACAGGAGTTGCTGGTCGGCGGCGACGAGATCCGCATGTGCACCTCGGCCGCGCCGGCCAGGCGAACCATTTCGACGATCTTCATCGACGTGGTGCCGCGGACGATCGAATCGTCGACCAGGACCACCCGCTTTCCGGACAGCTGGGCGGCGTTGGCGTTGTGCTTCAGGCGCACCCCGAAATGGCGGATGTTGTCGGTCGGCTCGATGAAGGTTCGGCCCACGTAGTGGTTGCGGATGATGCCCAGGTCGAACGGAATCCCGCACTCCTCGGCATAGCCGAGGGCCGACGGGACGCCGCTGTCCGGGACCGGGACCACCATGTCCACGTCGACGTGGTTCTCGCGCGCCAGTTCGGCGCCGATTCGCTTGCGCACCTCGTAGACGTTGCGGCGTTCGACCATGCTGTCCGGCCGCGCGAAGTAGACGTACTCGAAGACGCAGAACCGTTGCCGGGTCGGCGCGAAGGGCTTGATGCTGCGCAGGCCCGTCTCGTCGATGACGATGATCTCGCCGGGCTCCACGTCGCGGATGTACTCGGCGCCGATGATGTCCAGGGCGCAGGTCTCCGAGCACAGGATCGGCGCGCCGCCCATGCGCCCGAGGACCAGCGGCCGCACGCCCAGCGGGTCGCGCACGCCGATCAGCTTCTTCTGGGTCAGGGCGACCAGGGAATAGGCGCCCTCCAGCTGCCTGAGGGCGTCGATCACCCGGTCGACCACGGTCGAATACAGGCTGGTGGCGACCAGATGGATGATGATCTCGGTGTCCATGGTGGACTGGAACAGGCAGCCGCGCGCCACCAGCTGCCGGCGCACCGCGCGGGCGTTGGTCAGGTTGCCGTTGTGGGCGATCGCCATGCCGCCGAACGCGAAATCGGCGAAAATCGGCTGCACGTTGCGCAGCAGGGTCTCGCCGGTGGTCGAGTAGCGGTTGTGGCCGATCCCGGCGTGGCCGGGCAACTGGTCCATCACGGCGCGGGTGTTGAAGTTGTCGCCGACCAGGCCGAGCGCCCGGTGGGTGAAGAAGTGATGGCCGTCGTAGGTCACGATCCCGGCCGCCTCCTGGCCCCGGTGCTGCAGGGCGTGCAGGCCGAGCGCGGTCACCTGCGCCGCGTCCGGATGGCCGAACACGCCGAACACGCCGCATTCCTCGTGCGGCGGCCGGAGGGGAAACGGGAGCGGAGCGGCTGCGGCCATCTCGGGATCCGGTCCTTGTCCGTGCCGGGGGCGTCTACTGGTTGCTCTGGATCAGGCGTTCGAGTTCGCGCCGGTCGCGGGTCCGGTAGGTGCCGGCCGGGTCGCCGTCGGGTGCCGTCGGGCGCGGATCGACCACGTCGCGCAGCACCCGTTCCGCCTCCAGGGCGCGGTCGACCCGGTCGCGCGTCGCGTCGGCCTCCTGGCGGCCCCGGGTCGCCAGGTCCTCGGGCACCAGGTCGCGCAGGAAATCGGCCCCGGCGACGACCATCGGCAGCGCCTTGGCCTCCACCACCCAGGCCGGGCGCTGGTTCTCGGCGACCGCCCAGTCGAACACGATCCAGGCCAGACTGACCAGCACCGCGCCGCGCCCCAGGCCGAACAGAAAACCGAGCGATTTGTCCAGGCTGTTCAAGGCACTGTCCTTGACCCCGGCGGACAGGGCGCGGGAGATCAGGGACAGCACCACGAGGCTGACGATGAACAGCCCGGCCCCGGCGGCCAGATCGGCGATCAGTTCCTGCGGGATCACGTCGCGCACGTAGGGCCGGACCAGCGGCAGCCCGTAGATGGTGACGAAGATCGCGCCGACCCAGCCGGCGATCGCCATCACCTCGTGCACGAAGCCGCGGCCGAACGCCATGATGGCCGACAGCAGAAGAACCACGCCGATGACGGCATCGACGGCATTGATGGGCAGATCTTGCATGGCGCCGTTCCTCCTAGGCCCGCTGGCCGGGCTCGGGTTCCCCGTCATTGTCGAACAGACGCGGCAGTTCGTCCAGGTGATCGATTTCGTCCAGGATCACGCCGGATGGTCCCGGCTTCCGGTCGCGCCGCGCCCGCTTCGGAAGGATAGCACGGGTGAAGCCGAGTTTCGCCGCTTCCTTGAGGCGCGCGTCGGGACGCCCCACGGCGCGCACCTCGCCGGCCAGCCCGATCTCCCCGAACACCACGCAGCCCGGCGGCACCGGCCGCCCGCCGACCGAGGAGAGCAGGGCGGCGGCGACCGCCAGGTCGGCCGCCGGCTCGCCGATCCGCAGGCCGCCGGCCACGTTGAGATAGACCTCGTGGCCGGCCAGGGACATGCCGCAGCGGGTCTCCAGCACCGCCAGCAGCATCGCCAGCCGGCCGCCGTCCCAGCCGACCACGGCGCGGCGTGGGGTCGACATCGGCGACGGCGCGATCAGCGACTGGATCTCGACCAGTACCGGACGGCTGCCCTCCAGGCCGGCGAACACCGAGGCGCCGGTCACGTCGTCGTGCCGCCCGGCCAGGAACAAGGCCGACGGGTTGGGGACCTCGACCAGGCCGCGCTCGCTCATCTCGAACACGCCGATCTCGTCGGTCGCCCCGAACCGGTTCTTGACCGCGCGCAGGATGCGGAACTGATGCCCGCGGTCACCCTCGAAATACAGCACCGTGTCGACCATGTGCTCCAGCACCCGCGGGCCGGCGATGGCGCCTTCCTTGGTCACGTGGCCGACCAGCAGGAGGGCGATGCCGCGCCGCTTGGCCAGCCGGATCAGCTCGTGCGCCGAGGCCCGCACCTGGCCCACCGTGCCGGGCGCCGAGTCCAGGGTGTCCAGGTACATGGTCTGGATGGAATCGATGACCGCCACCGGCGGCGGGTCGGCCACGTCGAGCGACGCCACGACGTCGCGCACGCTGGTCGCCGAGGCGAGGCGCACCGGGGCCGCGGCGAGGCCGAGGCGGGCCGCGCGCAGGCGGACCTGATCGACCGATTCCTCGCCGGTGATATAGGCCGAGGGCGCGCCGCCCGACAGCGCCGCCGTGACCTGCAGCAGCAGGGTCGACTTGCCGATCCCCGGATCGCCGCCGACCAGGAGGGCCGAGCCCTCGACCAGCCCGCCGCCGCAGACGCGGTCGAACTCGGCGATCCCGGTGGTCCGGCGCGGCGTCGTCTCGGCGGCGCCGTTCAGGTCGTGGAACGCGATGCGGCGGCCGCGCGCCCGGCCCAGCCCCTTGGGTGCCGCGTCGGGCGCCGCTTCCTCGGCCAGGCTGTTCCAGGCCCCGCAGGCATCGCAGCGGCCGGCCCATTTGCGGTGCGCGGCGCCGCATTGCTGGCAGACGAACTGGGTCGCGGGTTTGGCCACGGCGGCACGGCTCCGGAAACCGTTGCGGAGCGGCCTGTTTACGACGTCGCCCGGTGGCCTGGCAAGCGCTCCCCGGACGGTTCCCTCAGCGGCCGGCGCAGCGGCGGCGGATCAGCGCGGCGTCCTCGGGCGCCATCGGCCGGCCGTTCCAATGGGCGCGGCCCTTCTTGAAGGTGACGCGACCCGCCGTCGCCTCGGCGCCGATGCCGCGCAGGTCGATCCCGTAGCGTTCGGCCATGTCCACGGTGATCGGGATTTCGAGGACCTCGGGGAGCGCGACCGGCGATCCGCCGCCCGGGTCGGCCGGCGCCACCGGGCGCCCGCGCACGTCCACGCCGGGTTGATAGGCGACCGACGGGTCCGTGGTGGCGTCGGCGGCCAGGACCCGGCAGTCGCGCGAATCGATCCGGAGCTGCTGCGACTTGGCACCCTCATGAAGGGTAATCGCGGAAATGGCCATAACCAACGATAAAAGGAGCGGTTTTCCGATGGCAGGCATGTGAAAAAAACGCATGGCCCCATGTCTCCCGGCGACCGAAAAACTAGTGAATCAATCCGAAAGTTCGACTAACATCCTTCCGCCGATCGCGCAATGATGTTGCGCATGCAGGCCCAAGTAAGGGAGGAAGAAGGCCGCGCGTCCTTGCGTTTCGTCGCTAAGGGTTAAGGCGGAGCCACCATGAAAAAGGCGGACCTTCGCGGGTCCGTCTTTTTATCAGTCAGCGCAGCACCCACACCGTGAAGTCGTCGCTCATGTAGTCGTGCCGCAGCACCACGTGACGCGACAGGCGTTGCAGGCAGAAATTCACGTACTCCCCCGGATCGGCCAGATAGAGGTTGCCGTCGTTGGGCGCCCCGAATCGGCTCAGCATGTTGAAGGCCATGCCCCTGGCCGATTTCTGCCACAGGGCGCGCAGGCCGTCCTTCACGTAGCCGTCCCATTCGTCGTCGTCGGCCGACCCCTTGAAGTTGAAGGTCCCGGACACGATGGAATAGTCGGCCTTGCGGGTCGCCGCCATGGCGGTTTCCAGGTGCACGCCCGGGGCGCCGCCGATCCGCCGCTCGGCCTCGGCGACCATCTCCGGGCAGATGTCGTAGCCGTTGTAGCGCGACAGCCGCAGGGCGGTGTGGTCGCGCACGAACCCGTACAGGGCGCCGTATCCGCAGCCCAGGTCGTTGAGGCTGATGTCGCGGGTCCGGTCGTCCTCGGTGATCGCGTCCAGCAGCACCGCGAACCGGGATTCCTGGCGGTCCTCGTTGCGCCAGATGACGCCCATCGGGTGCGCGCCGTAGCGCTCGAGACGCCTGCGATAGGCGGCGACCACCGGATCGAGCAGGTGTTCGGTCTTGACGACCCCGACCATGGTCAGAACTCGGCCCAGGCCGGCTTGCGCGGCGTCACGGCGGCGGCGCCGGCGTGCAGCGGCGCGGTCGCCTCGAAGGCCTCCAGGCGCAGCAGGGCGAGCGCCACGCCGCCGATGCCGCTGCGCAGCTCGCCCACCTCCTTGTCCGCCATCCGCACCGGCGTTCCGGGCGGCGGCAGCGGCCCGTCCACCTCGACCGGCGCCAGGCGCTTCTTGACCAGGCCGCGATAGCGGGTGCGGGCGGTCAGTTCCTGGCCCAGATAGCAGCCCTTGTCCCAATCCACGCTGCCCAGTTCGCTGTAGCCGTTCTCCAGCAGGATCGCCTTGTCCACCTCCTGGTCGCGCGATCCGTCCGGCAGGCCGAGGGCGATCCGCCGGCGTTCGTAGGCCTCGAACGGGGCTTCCGCGAAGCCGGCCGCGCCGAGGCTGGCGCGCGCCTCGGCGGCCGGCAGGATCACCCGCGCCCCGGCCTGGGCGAGGCGCGGGTCCAGGAACGCGACGCCGCGCCCGAACGGGGCGGCGGCGCCCGGCGTTTCCGGGAGCCCCAGGCGCTGCGCCGCGCCGTCGCCGAGCACCGCGGCGACCGCGAACGCCTCGCTCTGGTCCGACAGGGTGACCTTGGACCGCAGCTTGTACATGGTCAGGCGCTTCGCCAGGTCGGCCCGCCGGTCGCGCTCCACGTCGAGCATCAGGACCTCGCCGCCGGCGACCACGAAGAAGTCGTGCAGGTACTTGCCCTGCGCGGTCAGGAACGCGGTATGGCGGGCCGCGTCGGGCCCGACCCGCGTCATGTCGTTGGACACCAGACCCTGCAGAAAGGTCACCCGGTCGTCGCCGGACAGGGTCAGAACCCCGCGCCCGTCGAGGACGACGAAATGCTCCTGCGTCATGCGCTCGGCTCCCCTCGCTGCTCATTCGTGTCCGCCACAAGGTGGACCGAGTGGCGGCG
>JANQGL010000196.1 GCA_028277325.1 Magnetospira sp. | reverse complement strand
TCGAAAAAGCTGTCCGGGGTGACGTTGACGACGCCCATGATCCGCGGGCGATCGAGCGGCAGGCCGGCGAACTGGCGGGTCATGGCGACGCGTCCTCGGAGGAATCGCATAAACGGAGAGGCCCCGCCCGGGCGGCGGGGCCCGTCGCGGCCGACGTCGGCCGGTGCCGGATCAGATTTCCGGCTGCGGCTTCCCGGTCCACGGCGAACCGCGCCGCCGCCCGGGTGCCGACCCGGTGGTCGGCACCGAGGACCGCCGGCCGCCCTTGGGTCGCGGTTCGTCCTCCTCCTCGCGGCGGATTTCCTCGCCGGCCAGGAGGGCGCGGACTTCATCGCCGTTCAGGGTCTCGTACTCCAGCAGGCCCCTCGCGATGGCCTCCAGGTGGTCGCGCCTGCTGGAGATGATCTCGCGTGCATTGGCGTAGGCTTCGTCAATCAACCGCCGGATTTCGGAATCGATCAGCAGGGCCGTTTCTTCCGACATGTTCTGGTGCTGGGTCACCGAATGGCCGAGGAACACCTCTTCCTGGTTGTCGGTGTAGCGCAGCGGGCCGAGCCTTTCCGAGAAGCCGAACTCGGTGACCATCTTGCGGGCCAGATTTGTCGCAGACTGAATGTCCTGGTTGGCGCCCGTGTTCAGCCAGTCATCGCCGTAAACCAACTGTTCGGCGACCCGGCCGCCATAGGCTTTCGCAAGAATCGCCTCGCAGTATTTTTTCGACAGACTGAGAGTATCTCTTTCCGGCAAGGTAAACGTCACGCCCAGGGCCCGACCACGCGGAATGATGGTCACTTTGTGCAAGGGATCACTGTGCGGCATGTTCAACGCCACCAGGGCATGGCCGGCCTCGTGGTAGGCCGTCGCTTCCTTTTCCTCCTCGCTCATCACCATCGACCGCCGCTCGGCGCCCATCATGACCTTGTCCTTGGCCGCCTCGAAGTCGTCCATGGTGACCATCCGCTTGCCGGCCCGGGCCGCCATCAGGGCCGCCTCGTTGACCAGGTTGGCCAGGTCGGCGCCGGAGAAGCCCGGCGTGCCGCGCGCGATCACCTTCGGGTCGACGTCCGGCGCCAGGGTCACCTTGCGCATGTGCACCTTGAGGATCTTCTCGCGGCCGACGATGTCCGGATTGGGCACCACCACCTGGCGGTCGAACCGGCCCGGGCGCAGCAGCGCCGGATCGAGCACGTCCGGTCGGTTGGTGGCGGCGATCAGGATCACCCCCTCGTTGGACTCGAAGCCGTCCATCTCGACCAGCAACTGGTTGAGGGTCTGTTCCCGCTCGTCGTTGCCGCCGCCCAGGCCGGCCCCGCGATGGCGGCCGACGGCGTCGATCTCGTCGATGAAGATCAGACAGGGGGCGTTCTTCTTGCCCTGCTCGAACATGTCGCGCACCCGCGAGGCGCCGACGCCGACGAACATCTCGACGAAGTCGGAGCCCGAGATGGTGAAGAACGGCACGTTGGCCTCGCCGGCGATGGCCCGCGCCAGCAACGTCTTGCCGGTGCCCGGCGGGCCGACCAGCAGGCAGCCCTTGGGGATCTGGCCGCCCAGGCGCTGGAAGCGATGCGGATCGCGCAGGAACTCGACGATCTCCTCAAGCTCCTGCTTGGCCTCGTCGATCCCGGCCACGTCCTCGAAGGTGACCCGCCCGGCCTTCTCGGTCAGCAGCTTGGCCTTCGACTTGCCGAACCCCATCGCCTTGCCGCCGCCGCCCTGCATCTGTCGCATGATGAAGATCCACACGCCGATCAGCAGCAGGAACGGGAACCAGTTGATGAGGACCGTGACCAGGGAAACGGACTCCTCCTGCGGCCGCGCGGTCACCGAGACGCCCTTCTCCGTCAGGCGGTCGATCAGCTTCGGGTCGTCCGGGGCATAGGTGTGAAACGGACGCCCGTTGCGGTCGGCCCCGGTGATGTTGCGCCCTTCGATGGTGACGCTGGTCACCTCGCCGTTCTGCACCGCGCCCAGGAATTCGGTATAGGACTGCGTGGCGTCGCGCGCATGCTCCGGCGCTCCCTGGAAAACCTGGTAGAGCAGCAGGAGCAGCACCGCAATGACCACCCACAGGGCAAGATTGCGACTGAAGTTCACGTCTCTCGTTCCTTTGCCATCGGATCCGCACCGCGGCGACCGTCGCGCGGGCCGGCGCCCATCGGGCCACTCGAATAAGAAATAGTGTGACTTCTCCGTGACGCAAGGAAAAACCCCCCGTCCGCGAGGGCCACCGGCGGCCGCAGGCGCGCGTCGACAAGACCCCGCGGGCCGTCGCCGGTCAGGCCGAGATGCGGCACCGCGATCACCCGGCCGGCCGCTCGCAGGCAGGGCAGCGCGACGCGGGCCGGTGGCGGAATGGCGGTGCCGCCGCGTTCGGCGACCCGCCGCGCCACCTCCTGCCAACCCTCGGCGCCCAAGGGTCCGACAACGGCATCCGGCAGTTCGGCGATTCGATCCGCGACCCGGATCCGGAACCGGTTGTCCCACCGCAGCCACCCCGGCCGCGCCGCCACCGTCGCCGGACGCCCCCGCCCCACTTCCCGGCAGACCAGCAGCCG
>JANQGL010000152.1 GCA_028277325.1 Magnetospira sp. | reverse complement strand
GTCTCGGGCAGCAGGATGGCGGTGACATGGCCCGGCTGGCCGAGCACCGCGCGGGCCGCCGCCGTCACCGCGGCCGGGGTCGCGGCGGCGATGCGGTCGGGCCAGGATTCCACGTCGTCCACCGTCTGCCCGGTGGTCAGGGCGACCCCGAACACCCGCGCCGCGCCCTCGACGGACTCGCGGGCGTAGATCGCCGAGTCGAGCAGCCGCTGCTTGGCCCGCGCCACTTCGTCCGGACCCACCCCGTCGGCGAGCAGGCGCGCCAGTTCGGCCGCCATGGCGGACTCCAGGCGCGACACCGGCACTCCGCCGCGCGGCGCCGCGTGGACGGTGAAATCGGTGCCGTCCAGGGCATCCGGGTCGTAGTGGCTGTAGACCGAGGTGGCCAGCCGCCGGTCCACCACCAGCGCCCTGTAGAGGCGCGACGTGGCGCCGCCGCTCAGCACCTCGTCCAGCACTTCCAGGGCCGCCACCGTCTGCGGTGGCGCGGTGCCGTGGCTGGGCGCCATCCAGGCCCGCCGCCAGACCGCCTGGCCGACGTTGGGATCGCGCAGGATCACCCGGCGCTCCGAGGTCAGATTGGGGGTCGGCGGCCGCACCCGGTCGGGCGGCGGGGCGGCGCAGGACAGGGGCCCGTAGTGTTGCTCGGCCAGCGGCCGCACCCGGTCGGCGGTGACGTCGCCGGCGACCACCAGCACCGCGTTGGCCGGACAGTACCAGCGCCGGTAGTGGGCCAGGATGTCGTCGAGGCCGTAGCCCTCGATCTCGGCCCGCCAGCCGATCACCGGCTGGCCGTAGGGATGGTTGACGAACAGCGCCGCGTCGGCCGCCTCGCGCAGGCGCGCCGCCGGCACGTTGCCGACCCGCGTGCGGCGCTCCTCCAGCACCACCCGCCGCTCCGGCTCGACCACCGGCGCGGCGAGCCGCAGGTGGGCCATGCGGTCGGCCTCCATGGCCATCATGGCGCCCAGGCGGTCGCGCGCGACGATCTGGTAATAGGCCGTGTAGTCCTGCGCCGTGAAGGCGTTCTCGCGGCCGCCGTTGCGGGCCACCCGGCGCGACATCTCGCCGTCCGGGTAGCGCTCGGACCCCTTGAACATCAGATGCTCCAGGAGGTGCGAGAGGCCGCCCTTGCCGGACGGCTCGTCGGCCCGCCCGACCTTGTACCAGACCATGTGGACCGCCACCGGGGCCCGGTGATTGGGCACCACCACCACCTTGAGGCCGTTGTCCAGGGTGAAGGTTTCGGGATGGAACACGGCGGCCCGCGCCAGCGGCGCCAGGGCGGTCGCCAGCAGGATCACCAGGAGGGGCAGGAAGGCGGGTTCGCGGGAAGCCATCGGTGTCGCCGGAAAGGTTGTCCGCACAAACAGATGGGGGGGCCGAAGCCCCCCCGCAACCGGTCGGCGTTCGGCGAGCGTCAGACCTTCACCCCCATCTGGCGCATGATGTACCACTGCTGGGCGATCGACAGGATGTTGTTCAGCGTCCAGTACAGGACCAGCCCGGCCGGGAACTGGGCCAGCATGAAGGTGAACATGATCGGCAGGAACATGAAGATCCTGGCCTGGATCGGATCGGTCGGCGCCGGGTTCAGCTTCTGCTGCACGTACATGGAAATGCCCATGATCAACGGCCACACGCCGATGGTCAGGAAGCCCGGCGTGTCCCAGGGGATCAGTCCGAACAGGTTGAACAGGCTGGTCGGGTCGGGCGCCGAGAGATCCTGGATCCAGCCGAAGAACGGCGCGTGCCGCATCTCGATGGTGACGAACAGCACCTTGTAGAGGGCGAAGAACACCGGGATCTGCACCAGGATCGGCAGGCAGCCGGCCGCCGGATTGGCCTTCTCCTTCTTGTAGAGGGCCATCATCTCCTGATTGAGGCGCGTCTTGTCGTCCTTGAACCGCTCCTGGAGCTTCTTCATCTCGGGCTGGAGCTTCTTCATCTTGGTCATCGCCCGGTAGGAGGTGTTGGCCAGCGGATACAGGGCCAGCTTCATCGCCAGGGTGATCAGGATGATGGCGACGCCCATGTTGCCGAGGTATTTGTGGATGAACAGCAGGACGATGAACAGCGGCTTGGTCAGCCAGTAGAACCAGCCGAAATCGATCGCCAGGTCGAAATTGTCGATGCCGAGGTTTTCCTCGTAGCCGTCGAGCAGTTCCACCTCCTTGGCGCCGGCGAACAGGTGATGCGCCGCGTAGCCGACGGCGCCCGGCTGCACGGTCTGCATCGGCGCCACGTAGTCGGCCTGGTAGCGGTCCACGTTGCCGGCGATCTCGTGGCGGAAACTGGCGTTGACCGGCTGCGTCTGGACGGGCACCACGGCGGTCAGCCAGTACTTGTCGGTGACGCCGAGCCAGCCGCCGGTGGTCTGCAGCGTCTGCGGGCCGTCGTCCTTGAGGTCGTCGTAGTCGACTTCCTCCAGGGTGCCGTCGAACACCCCCAGAAGCCCTTCGTGGAGGATGAAGAAGCCCGACGTCTCGGGCGTTTCGTAGCGCGAGACCAGGCCGTAGGGCAGCAGGGAGACCGGCTGGCCGGTGTTGTTCCGGACCGTCTGCTCGACCCGGAACATGTAACCGTCGTCCAGGGTGATGACGCGCTGGAACACCAGTCCCTGGCCGTTGTCCCAGGTCAGGGTCACCGGCTCGTTGGGCCGGATCGAGCCGCGATCGGCCGTCCACACCGACTCGTCGTCGGGCAGCTTGACCTCGGTGCCCGGCGGCGCCACCCAGCCGAAGCCGGCGAAATAGGCCTTCGGGGCCCCGGTCGGCGACAGCAGGGTGACCGGCGGGCTGTCCTCCTCGATGGTCTCCCGGTACCTGGACAGGGTCAGGTCGTCGAACCGCGCGCCCTTCAGGGACAGCGACCCGTGCAGGCGGGGCGCGTCGATCGGCAGGCGCGGCGCCCGGGCGATCACCTGGGCACGGTCGACGCCCCCGAAGCCGCCCGGCGCCGGCGTCACGCCGGCCGGCGGCGGCGTGGCCACGTGGTCGGGCACCGCCGGGACCACGCGGCCGCTCCCCGCCGTGGACGTCTCCTGCATGGTCGTCGTCCGGGGTCCCGGCGGCGGGACCTCCGGGGCCGGGAACAGCAATTGCCAGCCGAACAGGATGACCGCCGAAATGACGAGGGCCAGGATGAAGTTGCGTTGGTCGCCCATGTGAGGTTCCGCCTGTCTTATCGGTCACGCACGGGTGTGCGGGTGTCGGTTGGGGGCGCGGGTCGGCCGTCGTCCAGGCTCTGCGGCACCGGGTCGTCGCCAGCCCCCCCCCAGGGATGGCAGCGGCCGATGCGCCGGATCGCCAGCCAACCGCCGCGCAACGCGCCAAACCGGCCGATCGCCTCGATCGCGTAATGCGAACAGGTCGGCTGGTAGCGGCAGGACGGCGGCAGGACGGGGGATAGCACTAGCTGATAGGCGCGCACAAGGGCGCGCAGGACATGGGTCGCGAAGCTCATGGCGCGGTCTCCGCGCCCCTAAAGAGTTTCAAGCGCTTAAGTGATTTTTCCAGATCCCGGGTCAGGGTCGCGAAGGGGCGCTCCGGAGTCTCCGCGCGGCCGATCAGGACATAATCGTGGCCTGGGACGGCATGCCTTGGGAGAATCGCCTCGGCGACGGCGCGCAGGCGACGGCGCGCCCGGTTGCGGACCACCGCCTTGCCGACCTTCTTGCTGACCGTGATCCCAAGGCGCGGGCCGAGGGCGTCGACCGGCGGCCGGTCGCCGTCGCGGCGTCGCCGCGCCTGCAGGATCAGCCCGGGGGTCACCGCCTTCAGTCCGCTGCCGGCGGTGCGCAGGAACTCCCGCCGCTGTTTCAGTCGCGGCAACACCGCGCGCCAATCCTCAGGCGGACAGCTTCTTGCGGCCCTTGCGGCGGCGGTCGGCCAGCACGCGGCGACCGCCCACGGTGGCCTTGCGGCTGCGGAAGCCGTGCCGACGCTTGCGGACCAGTCGGCTCGGCTGATAGGTGCGTTTCACGGGTCGTCTCCGAATTCGTTTGCGGGGCCTGGAACAGCGAGTCGCGAGGCCCGGTGTATACGGACTGAAACCCGGCAAGTCAACACGCCGCACCCCTTGCCGCCGACGCATCGTCACGAAAGCGTGACGCCCGGGCGGCCGTGTTGTGACTGCGCGCTGTCGCCCGACGGCGTATGATGCGGTCAGTCCGCCGTCGCCGCCATCCGAGAGGAGCCCAAGATGAGCCAGTCCGGAGCGCGCCACCCGTCGCCGGTGATCCGGACGTTGCGCCGGCTGTGGCCGCTGCTCGTCGTCGCCGCCGGGCTCGCGCTTGCCTACGCGGCCGGACTCGACCGCTACCTGGGTTTCCAGGCCCTGGCCGACAACCGCGAGGCGCTCTTGGCCTGGAAGGCGGCGCACGAGGTGCGCGCGGTCGGCGCGTTCATCCTGATCTATTACCTGGCGGTGCTGTTCTCGCTGCCCGGCGCGGTGTGGATCACCATCGCCGGCGGTTTCCTGTTCGGCACCTTGGCGGCGACGGTCTACGTTGTGATCGGCGCCACCCTGGGGGCGATCGGCATCTTCCTCGCCGCCCGCCACGCCCTGCGCGATTTCTTCGCGGCCCGCGCCGGACCGGCGATGCGCCGCATGGAGGCGGGATTCCGGAACAACGCCTTTTCGTATCTGCTGGTCCTGCGGCTGGTGCCGCTGTTCCCGTTCTGGCTGGTCAACCTGGTGCCGGCCCTGATCGGGGTGCCGCTCCGCACCTATGCATTCGCCACCTTCTTCGGGATCATTCCCGGCGCGGTCGTTTACACCAGCGTCGGCGACGGCCTGGGCGCGGTGTTCGAGGCCGGGCGGGCGCCCGATCCGGGCCTGATCTTCGAGCCGCGGGTCCTGCTGCCGATTCTGGGGCTCGCGTTGTTGGCGCTGATTCCGGTAATCTACCGGAAAACGATCGCGAAAAGATCGCGCGGCTTGCCGACGGGGGAGGATCCATGACCACCATCGAGACCGATCTCTGCGTCATCGGGGCCGGGGCCGGCGGCCTGTCGGTCGCCGCCGGGGCGGCGCAGATGGGCGCCCCGACCGTGCTGATCGAGAAGAACCGCATGGGCGGCGACTGCCTCCATTTCGGCTGCGTGCCCTCCAAGGCGCTGCTCGCCGCCGCCCACGCGGCGGCCGACGCCCGCGCCGCCGGACGCCTCGGCATTGGCGCCGACCCGGCGGTCGACTTCGCGGCCGTGCGGGCCCACGTGCACGGCACCGTCGACTCCATCGCGCCGCTCGATTCCCAGGAGCGCTACGAGGCGCTGGGGGTCCGGGTGCTGCGCGGCGGCGCCCGGTTCGCCGATCCGCGCACGGTCGAGGTGGCGGGCCAGACGATCCGCGCGCGGCGGTTCGTGATCGCCACCGGCTCCTCGCCCCTGGTGCCGCCGATCCCGGGACTCGCCGAGGTCCCGTTCCTGACCAACGAAACGGTGTTCGAGCTGGCGGCGTCGCCGGAGCACCTGCTGGTCGTCGGCGGCGGCCCGATCGGGGTCGAGCTGGCGCAGACGTTCCGCCTGCTCGGCAGCGCGGTGACCGTGGTCGAGGCGGCGACCCTGCTGCCGCGCGAGGATCCGGAACTGGCCGATTTCGTGCGCCGGCGGCTGGCCCGGGACGGGGTGCGGCTGATCGAGGGCGCCCAGGTGACCGGAGTGGCGCGACGGGAGGCCGGCGTCGCCGCGACCATCGGCGGCGGCGATGCCCCGTCGCGCGTCGAGGCGTCGCACCCCCTGGTCGCCGTCGGGCGGCGGCCGAACGCCGCCGACCTGGGGCTGGAGGCGGCCGGCATCGCCCACGACGCCGGCGGGATCCGCGTCGATTCGCGCCTCCGG
>JANQGL010000051.1 GCA_028277325.1 Magnetospira sp. | reverse complement strand
CGGGCACCCGGCATTGCGGGCGCATTCGATGTCGATGTCGGTGTCGCCGACGAACCAGGCCTCCGGCCCCGGCGCCACGCCGCTGCCCGCGAGCGCCATCGCGACGGGCTCGGTCGCCGGCTTGTCCCGTTCGGCGTCGTTGGCGCCGACCAGGCGCGCGAAATGGCGGTCCCATCCCAGGTGCGCCGCCTCGGCCCGCAACAGGGGGCCGGTCTTGTTGCTGACCACGCCCAGATGGAGGCCCCGTCCGGCCAGATCGGCCAGCATCTCCCCTGCCCCGTCGACCGGGGTCAACAGATCCAGGTGGATGGCCCGGAAGCGCCCGAAGAAGACCTCCGCCGCCGCGGTCCAGCGGTCGCCGAACAGGGCCGGGAAGCTCTCCCGCATCGACCTGCGCACCCGCCGTCGGGTCTCCTCGAAGGTCCAGGGGGGGTGCCCCATCTCGGTCAGGGTGTGGTTGATGGCGTCGTGGATCACCGGCCACGAATCGACCAGCGTGTTGTCCCAGTCGAACAGGATGGCGCGGGGGGGCGGGAGATCAGACGGCACCGAAGCTCTCCGCGTAGGCGGCGACGAGACGGCGGACCAGCGGGCCCGGTTCCCCGTCACCGACCGGGTCGCCGTCGATCGCGACCACCGGCCGGATCCAGTTGGTGCTGCTGGTGAGGAACGCCTCGCGGGCGCGTTTCGCCTCGTCCACCGTGAACGGGCGTTCCTCGAACCGCAGCCCGGCCTCCCGCACCAGATCGAGCACGCCCAGCCGCGTCACGCCGTTGAGGATGTCCGCGTCGGCCGTCCGGGTGACCAGGACGCCGGGCCCGGTGACGATCCAGGCGTTCGAGGCGGTGCCTTCGGTGATCGTTCCGGCGTCGTCCACCAGCCAGGCGTCGAACGCCCCGGCGTCCAGGGCGTCCTGTTTGGCCATCACATTCGGAAGCAGCCCCACCGTCTTCAAATCACGGCGTTTCCACCTTATATCCGGCCGCAAAACGATTCCCACGCCGCGTCCCGCCACGCCGGCGTCGAAGGGCCGCGTACGGCGCGTGGTCATGACCAGCGACGGTCGGGCCGCGGCCGGGAACGCGTGATCGCGAGGCGCCACGCCGCGGCTCACCTGGATGTAAACGTAGCCGTCGCGGACTCCGTTTCGCCGCACCAACGTCTCGGCGACGAACCGCATCACATGGCGTGGTACCGGCCAATCGATCCGCAGCTCGCGCAACGATCGGTCCAGGCGCCCGAAATGGCGCTCCGGTTCGACCTGCCGGCCACCGCGCAGGGCGATCACCTCGTAGACCGCGTCGGCGAACTGGTAGCCGCGGTCCTCCACATGGACCCTGGCCCCGCCGTGCGGCAGGTAGCGTCCGTTCACATAGGCCAGTCGCGGCATCGGGTCTCCTTAGTGCAGCGATCCAAGCGAAAGATTCGGGCGAAGGTCGGCATTCGTTTGGTGACTCGCTGTACGAACAAATGCTTGGCTAGTGTCCCGAACCCGAAATTCGTATCGTTGTATGGCAGGCGCTTTCGAATTTCGGATTCGATAAGGACACCAGGTAACCTCTTGAGTCTAGTGTGGTTCCGGAGTCGAAATTCGCCATGGACTCTGCCCCGAATACTATCGCGAACTTC
>JANQGL010000005.1 GCA_028277325.1 Magnetospira sp. | reverse complement strand
CGGTGGGGTCGGAGTGCGACAGGTAGGGGGTATAGAGCACCGGCACGCCGGCCATCTCCAGCCACAGGTCGCGATAGCTGATCCGTTTCTCCACCTTGTCGTGGCGGGCCCGCCCGGCCTTGACCTGCCACAGCGGCTCGGCGGCCGGCTCGTCGGCGCAGATCTCGCAGGGCGAATAGACCACCCGGTGGAACTCGGTCACCCGGCCGTCGGCGTGCTGTCCCTCGGCGGCGGCCAGCCGGGCGCCGTCCTGGAGGATGACCCGGAGGTCGGCGATGATGCCGTCCTTGAGATCGCCGGTCAGTTCCACGTGGCGGGCGAAGATCACCTCGCCGGTCGGTTCGTGGAGCACCACGTCGCCGGTCGCGGTGACCACGTCGTCGCGCCGGCTGTAGGTGATCACGTCGGACAGCAGGGTGCGGTCGCCGTAGGTCACCTCGACGTTGCCGCGCGCCGTCACCGTGCCCAGGTCGCGGTCGTGGATCACCTCGTCGGCCACGAACTCGGCCGGCCCGCCCTCGGTCGGCAGGGGGGTGTCGGGATCGGCGGCGACGGCCGCGCGCGTCGTCAGGACCACCACGGCAAGGACCAGGCACAGCCGACGCATGACCCTATCCGTCCTCGAGATGCAGCAGCATGGACAGGCCCAGGAGGGTGACCACGCCGGACGGCGTCCAGGCGGCGAGCACCACCGGAATGCGCCCCGACAGGCCGAGCGCGAACACCACGTCGGTCAGCACGTAGACCCCGAATCCGGTCAGCACGCCGCCGACGACCAGACGGGTGGCGCCGCCGCGCCGGTTGGACATCCGCAGGGTGAAGGTGGCGGCGACCAGGACCATGGCGCACAGCAGCAGCGGCGCCGCCAGCAGGGCGTGAAAGTGGAGGCGGTGGCGAACCGCCGAAAAGCCGGAGTCCTCCAGGGTGGCGATGAACGACGGCAGTTCCCAGAACGACATGGTTTCCGGGGGCGCGAAACTGTCCTGGATTCGGGTCAGGGTGAGATCGGTTTCGAACCACGATTCGACCTCGTGGCGCGGCAACTGCTCCGGCCTGTAGATCCAGACGTCGAACAGGTGCCAGAATCCCTTCTCCAGGATCGCCCGGTCGGCCTGCATGCGGCGCCCCAGGCCGTCGTCGGAGCCGTAGACGATGATGTCGACGCTGGCCAGTTCGACCCGGGTGCGGGCCTGGACCACCCGTTCGGCGTGGACCACCGACTGCCCGGCGGCGTTGTTCTGGCGCAGCCAGAGACCCGAGCGGGCGAGCGCCAGGGCGCTGCGCTGCCCCTTCAGCAGGGTCGATTCCACCTGCGTGAACCGGGCCAGGGTCATCGAGGCGAGCGGGTTGAACAGCGTCACCTGGAACACCCCGATGGCCAGGGCCAGGAACACCACCGGCAACAGGAACTGCCAGGCCGACACCCCGGCCGAGCGGGCGACCACCAGTTCGTGATGGCGCGACAGCCGCCAGAACGCCACCATGCCGCCCAGGAGCACGGTGAACGGCAGCGCCTCCTGGCCCATGTGGGGCAGTTTCAGGAACGCCATCTCGATCACCGTCGCGAAGGTGGCGTCGGGTTTCGAGGCGGCGCGGCGCATCAGTTCGACCGTGTCGAACACCCAGATCAGGGCCAGGAAGCCCAGGAACAGGCCGAGCACCGACCACAGGAAGCGGCGTCCCACGTAGAACGACAGGGTGGTCGAGACGCGCATCGTCCTATCCTCCGGCCGGCGCGGCGTCGGCCGTCAGGCGCCGCCGTCCGCCGCGTGGTCGATAGTGGATCGCCGCGACGCCGAGCAGGATCGGCGCGACGGAGGCCGCGTAGAGCAGGGGAATCAGGTCGAGCCGCTTGGCGGCGGCGTTCTCGATGCCCATGAATGCCGCCTGCAGGACCACCACCAGCATCACCGCGAGGACGATCCGACGGGTCTGGCTGCGTCGCGTGATGCTGCCGGAAATCAGGCTGCCGAGGCCGATCATCACGAAGCACAGCGCCCACAGGGGCGAGGTCAGACGCTTGTGGCCCTCGATCAGGAAGCGTCCCCGGTCGCGGTCGTCGGGCACCGTCTGTTCGTCGGCGCCGAGCAGGTCGGTGACCAGAAGCTCGCGCGGTTCCCGATAGCGCTCCGAATCCTGTTGGTGGGCCGCCGCCAGGTCGACCGCGTAGCGGTCGAAATAGAGCACCGACATGCGGCGCCTGGCCCGGTCCACCTGGTGCCGGCTGCCGTTGAACATGATCACGCGGGGGCCGCCGTCGGACATCACCAGGGCGCCGCGCTCGGCGATCAGGGTTTCCGGAAGGTCCGGATCCTCCGTGAAATGCACCAGGATGCCTTCGAGCTGGCCGTTCGGGGCCCGTTCGCGCACGTAGACCGTGATGTGGCGCGACAGGGCGTTGAAGGCGCCCTCGCGCAGCAGAACGTGCGAATAGGAGAACCGCATCTGCCACTGCAACTCCCGGAACTGCTGGTACGACTTGGGCAGCAGGTAGAGGTTGAGGGCATAGCCGGCCAGCATCACCACGACGGCCAGCAGGACCGCCGGCATGGCCAGCATCCCCTGGCTCATGCCGGCGGTGCGCATGACCACCAGCTCGCGGTCGCCGATCATCTTGCTGAACACCAGAAGCACCGCGATGAACAGCGACAGGGGCAGGATGAAGGTCAGGATGTCGGGGATCATCAGCGACGTGAGGTGCAGGAAGCCGCCGATCGACACCCCGCGGTTGACGATCAGTTCCACGAACCGCAGCGACAGGATCAGCCACACGAAAGCGGTCAGGCCGGCGGTCACCAGGACCCCGGTGATGGCGAGCTGCCGGAAAATGTACCGTGACAAACCGTTCATGCCCTGTCGTCCCGCGTCCCGGCCGGATGCCCGATCCGGCGCGTCCCCGCGCCGCCGGCCGTTCGACCCCCGACGATCGGGTTAAACCACGTTATGCCCAGGGCGGTAAACGATTTATGGACGCGCTGAAAAAACCGCCTGGCGGGTGTTGCGGGAAACGGCGGCGGGGTCCGGGTCGTCGACGCATGGCTTTTGACCGGCCCGGCAATTGATGTAGGATGCGCTCGGACCCGGAACCCTCGGGTCCCACAAACAATTTCTTTCAACGTCAATCAAGAAACGAGGCCGACATGACACGAACCGCCCCGCTGATGGCCGGAAAGAAGGGCTTGGTGATGGGTGTCGCCAACGAACGCTCGATTGCCTGGGCGATCGCCAAGGCGGTGCACGCGCATGGCGCCGAACTCGCGTTCACCTATCAGGGGGACGCCCTCCTCAAACGGGTGCAGCCGCTGGCCGAGCGCGCCGGCTCGACGTTCCTGCTGTCCTGCGACGTGGCGGACGACGGGCAACTGGATGACGTGTTCGCGCGGATCGGGGAGACCTGGGGCGGGCTGGATTTCGTGGTTCACGCCATCGCCTATTCGGACAAGGAGGAACTCAAGGGGCTGTATCTCGACACCTCGCGCGAGAACTTCCGGCGCACCCTGGACATTTCCTGCTATTCCTTCACCGCCGTCTGCCAGCGCGCGGCGCGCCTGATGTCGCCCGGCGGGTCGCTGCTGACCCTGAGCTACTACGGCGCCGAACAGGTGATGCCCCACTACAACGTGATGGGGGTCGCCAAGGCGGCGCTCGAGGCCAGCACCCGCTATCTGGCCGAGGACCTGGGCAAGCGGGGCGTCCGCGTCAACGCCATGTCGGCCGGGCCGATGAAGACCCTGGCGGCGTCGGGGATCGGCGACTTCCGGTTCATCCTGCGCTGGAACGAACTGAACGCGCCGCTGCGCCGCAACGTGTCCCAGGACGACGTGGGCAACGCCGGCCTGTATCTGCTCAGCGACCTGTCGTCCGGGGTCACCGGCGAGACCCACCACGTGGATTCCGGCTATCACGCGGTCGGCATGGTGGCGGTCGACAAGGCCAGGGAGACGGCCGAGCTGCTGTCCGGCTTCCGGTCGCAGGACGAGGCCTGACCGGGGCATGTCCGGCAACACCTTCGGCCACCTGTTCCGCTTCGCCACGTTCGGGGAAAGCCACGGGCCGGCCATCGGTCTGGTGGTCGACGGGGTGCCGCCGGGCCTGGGACTGACCGCGGCGGACATCCAGCACCGGCTCGACCGCCGCAGGCCGGGCAGCTCGCGCTTCGTCACCCAGCGCCGCGAGGCGGACGCGGTGGAAATCCTCTCCGGGGTGTTCGAGGGCCGCACCACCGGCACCCCGATCGGCCTGCTGATCCGCAACACCGACCAGCGGTCCAGGGACTACGGCGACATCGCCGCCAAGTTCCGCCCCGGGCACGCCGACTACACCTATCATCAAAAATACGGGCTGCGCGACCACCGGGGCGGCGGCCGCGCGTCGGCCCGCGAGACCGCCTGCCGGGTCGCCGCCGGGGCGATCGCCGGCAAGGTGCTGGGCGCCGGGATCGCGATCCGCGGCGCGGTGGTCCAAATCGGTCCGCACGCGATCGACCGGGCGCGCTGGGACTGGGACGAAGCGGCGCGCAATCCGCTGTTCTGCCCCGACCCGGGCGTGGTGGCGGACTGGGAGGCCTATCTCGATTCGGTGCGCAAGGCCGGCTCGTCGGTCGGCGCGGTGGTCGAGGTGGTGGCGTCCGGCGTGCCGGCCGGGCTCGGCGCCCCGGTCTACGACAAGCTGGACGCCGATCTCGCCAAGGGCCTGATGAGCATCAACGCGGTCAAGGGGGTGGAGATCGGCGACGGCTTTTCGGTGGCCGAGCTGAGCGGCGAGGACAACGCCGACGAGATGCGGATGGAGGGCGGGGGTCCGGTGTTCCTGTCCAACCACGCCGGCGGCATCCTGGGCGGCATCTCGTCGGGCCAGGACGTGGTGGTCCGCCTCGCCGTCAAGCCGACCAGTTCGATCCTCACTCCGCGCCGCACCGTGGACGTCGACGGCCACGAGACCGAGATCGTCACCAAGGGCCGCCACGACCCCTGCGTCGGCCTGCGCGCGGTGCCGGTCGCCGAGGCGATGGTCGCCTGCGTGCTGGCCGATCACCTGCTGCGCCACCGGGCGCAGTGCGGGGGGTGAAGGGGACGCGGGTCCCGCCGCCGTCAGGATCTCTCGGCGCCGTTCTCGGTGTAGATGAACTTGCCGGCCTGATGCATCTCGACGACGTCGCGGCGGATCTCGCGGGTCTTCTCGAAGTGCTGGTGCAGCACGTCGCCCTCGCCCCAGCGGATCGCCCGCTGCAGGGCGGTCAGGTCCTCGGTGAATCGCTGCAGCATCTCCAGCACCGCTTCCTTGTTGTTGAGGAAGATGTCGCGCCACATCACCGGGTCGGAGGCGGCGATGCGGGTGAAGTCGCGGAAGCCGCCGGCCGAGTACTTGACCACCTCCTTCTGGATGTCGCCTTGCAGGGCGCAGGCGGTGCCGACGATGGTGTAGGCGATCAGGTGCGGCAGGTGGGAGGTGATGCCGAGCACCTTGTCGTGATGCTCCGGGTCCATGGTCTCGACCGACATGCCGACCCGCTGCCACAACTCGCGGACCAGGCCGACGGCTTCCGGGGCGGTGCCGGGCGGCGGGGTCAGGATGCACCAGCGGTCGCGGAACAGTTCGGCGAAACCGGCCGCCGGGCCGGAATGCTCGGTGCCGGCCACCGGGTGGCCGGGCACCAGGTGGCAGCCGTCGGGCACGTAGGGCGACAGGTCGCGGATCACCGAGGTCTTGGTCGATCCCACGTCGCTGACCACGCAGCCCGGCATCAGGGCGTCGCCGATCCGTTCGGCGATCGCCGCGTAGGCGCCGAGCGGGGCGCAGATCATCACCAGGTTGGCGCCGTGCACCGCCTCCCTCGGGTCGGTGGTGTAGCTGTCGCCGAGGCCGAGGTCGCGCGCCTCGGCGAGGGTGGAGTCGCGCCGGGTGCAGATGGCGATGTGCTCGGCCAGGCCGTCTTGCCGCATCGCGCGGGCCAGCGAGGAGCCGATCAGGCCGATGCCGATCAGCGCCACCCGGGTCAGCAGGGGACCGTCCATCGCCGTCCTACTCCGGGCGCATGAATTCCGCCAGCGCGTCGGCGAGGCGTTCGGTTTCCTCGCCGGTGCCGACGGTGACGCGGAGGCTTTCCGGCAGGCCGTAGCCGGCCATCCGGCGCACGATCAGGCCGCGCGCGCGCAGGAAGGCGTCGGCCGCCTCGGCCCGGTCGGGGCCGTCGAACCGCGCGAGAACGAAATTGCCGGCGCTGGGCGGCACGCCGAGGCCGAGGTCGCGCAGGCGCCGGGTCAGCCAGTCGCGCCAGTAGGTGTTGTGGTCGCGCGACAGGTCGATGAAGCGGGTATCCTCCAGCGCCGCGACGCCGGCCGCCTGGGCCGCCGCGTTGACGTTGAACGGACCGCGCAGCCGGTTGAGCACGTCGATCACCGCCGCCGGCCCGTAGGCCCAGCCGAGACGCAGGGCCGGCAGCCCGTAGGCCTTGGAGAAGGTGCGCGTCATCACGGTGTTCTCGGTCGAACGCACCAGATCGGCGCCGTCCGAGTAGTCGTTGGCGGTCACGTACTCGGCATAGGCGGCGTCGATCACCAGCAGGACGTCCTCGCGCAGCCCGTCGCGCAGCCGCCGCACCGCGTCGGCCGGCAGGTAGGTGCCGGTCGGGTTGTTGGGATTGGCCAGGAACAGGATCCGGGTGCGCCCGGTCACCGCCGCCAGCAGGTTGTCCACGTCGGCCACCAGGTCGGTCTCCGGCGCCTTGACCGGCGTGGCGCCGGCGCCCTTGGCATAGATGGCGTACATCAGGAAGCCGTGGGCGCTGTACAGCACCTCGTCGCCCGGCCCGGCGTAGGCGTTGCACAGCAGGCCGATCAGTTCGTCGGACCCGGACCCGCAGGCGATGTGCGCCGGGTCGAGGCCGTGGCGCCGCCCGAGCGCCGCCCGCAGGTCGGCCGAACCGCCGTCCGGATAGCGGTTCAGGTCCGCCGCCGCGGCGGCCAGGGCGGCCTTGGCGGCGGGGCTGCACCCCAGCGGATTCTCGTTGGAGGCCAGCTTGATGATCCGGTCGACGCCGTCGATCCGCGAGTCGCCGCCCAGGTAGGGCGCGATGTCCAGGACGCCGGGCTGCGGGGTCGGAAGGGTCATGGCATGCGGGTCCTTATGTCTTGGCGGGGGGTCAGCCGGCGGTCAGGTCGGCGAGGTCGAGCGGCACCGGATAGCCGCCCAGCGGCACCACCCGTTTCACCGCCGGGCCCAGGGACTCGGCGGCGTGGCGGATGCGGTCGTCACCGGCCACCGCGAACCCCTTGATCTCGATCATGTGCAGCCAGACGCGCGGCTTGGCGGTGTCGTACCACAGGGCGCTGAGGGTCGCGGTCAGGCCGACCCGCGCCAGGGCGGCGTCGATGCTGGCGCGGTTGAACTCGGCCTCGGCGTCGAACACGAACAGGGAGCGGTCCTGGCCGGTCTCGTCCTGCGCCAGGTCGGCGATCACCAGGGCGTCGCCCTCGTCGCCCAGGGTGCCGCCCGGCGGGCCGCCCCACGGCAGCCGGTTGACCACCTTCGGGGTGCCCTCCGCCTCGTTGACCAGGAACCGCCACCAGGGATCGGCGTCGCGCGGCACCGGAAACGGCAGCACGCCCACCGAGGCCTCGCGCTTGGTCACCGCCTCGACCACCCGGCGCGCCGATTCGAAACCGGTCACCGGGGTGCGGGCGCCGAACTGGTCGCGGGCCAGGGCGCGGCAGCCGCCGTCTTCGCACACGGCGACCGAGAACGGCCCCTGTTGGCGCACCGACGAGCCCAGGAGCTCCTTCCAGATCTGCACCAGGTCGGCCTTGGTCATCCGGCCGTGGTGGCGCGCCGCCAGGCGGCGCAGGATCGCCGCCTCGCGGGCCGGACGCAGGGCCAGGCCCTGATGTCCCTTGCGGTCGCCGATCATCGCCCCGACCTCGGACCGGCGGATCACGAGGTCGTGCAAGGCGTCGTCGATGCGGTCGATTTCGGACCTGAGATCGGCCAGGGTCTGGGTTTCTTCGCTCATCGTGTCCGGCCTTCGCGGAGGTCCCTACAGATAAAGGCTCCCCCGCCTGAAAGCAAAGGAAACCGTCGGTCCGGGGCGGGGCGGCGACCGCCGAAACTCCATCCGGCGGATGCATTAGGACCAAAAATTCCCTGTTTTTTTCGGTCCCGGGGTGGCCATGAACGTCCTTTTGTTGGACAATCCCCGCCGCCGCCCGGTCCCGGGGGTGGCCGGCGCATCCAAGGGGAGGGCGTGGCGTGCAGCTTTCAGGACTTCTTTACGGCGGGCCGCTGCTCGACATCGTCGAGTTCCCGCATGCCGAGGTGCTCGGTCCCGGGGCGTCCGAGGAGCAGATCGGCGACCTGATCGCCCGCCATGGCGAGGTGTTCGTGAAGCCGCTGTTCAAGGGTGGCGTGGGCAGGAAGGGCCGGGCCGGGCTGATCGGCCGCGCCCCCGACCTGGCGGCCGCGCTGGCCGAGAAGGAGCGCCTGTACTTCGTCGAGCACTGGCACGGCCATCAGCGGGCCAAGGCGCAGGGGGTGACCTTCGAGGGCGCGGTGCCGGCCGGGCACGAGGTCTACTTCGCGATCACCGACGCCACCGAGTTCCGCGCCCCGACCATGACCATCACCCATCGCGGCGGGATCGACATCGAGGACCTGCCGAAGCACGAGGTGATGCGGGTGCCGTTCGAGGCGCTGACCGGCCTGAAGGCCTTCGTGGTCGCCAACGCCCTGGCGGCCCTGAAGGCGCCGCGCGAGATCGTGTCGCCCCTGGTGCAGCACCTGCCGAAGCTGTGGGAGCTGTACCACCACTACGGCATGACGACCCTGGAACTGAACCCGATCCGCATGCGGGCGGGGCCGCAGGGGCGCCTCGTCCCGGTGGCCTGCGACTTCAAGTGCGGGTTCGACCGCGACGACCCCCGGTGGCGGCGGCTGGCCATCCCGGAGAGCATGTTCGCCATCGACTATTCGAGTTTCGAGCAGGAGATCAACCAGCTCCGCACCTACCAGGGGCAGAGCGACGTCTACGTGATCAACCCCAACGGCACCATCCTGGCGCCCACCTTCGGCGGCGGCGCCAACTCCCTGGTCACCGAGGTGCTGGGCGACGACGCCATCATCTCGTCGGACTTCGGCGGCAACCCGCCCTACGAGAAGATGCGCGACGTGGCGCGCATCTGTTTCAGGCACTGGCTGGCCCAGACCAACGTGCTGTTCGTGATCGGCGGCAAGGCCAACAACACCGACATCTACACCACCTTCCGCGGCATCGCCGACGCCCTGCGCGAGTATTTCAGCGACCACGGCCCGACGCCGCTCTACGTGGTGGTCGGGCGCGGCGGCCCCAACCTGGTGCGCGGGCTGGGCTATTTCGCCGACACCCTGAACGCCCTCGGGCTGCCCTATCACATGTTCGGGTTCGATTCGGCGATCGGCGAGGTGGTCAATTTCACCCAGGGCGTCGACCGCTGGATGAAACAGGGCGGCCGGGCCGAGGTGGCGCGGGCGCTCGGCATCAAGGACCCGGCGCCGGCATGATCGCCCGCCCGGTCGACAACCAGGATCACGAAAGGGCCCCGGCATGTTCAAACAGGGCGTAGGCACCTTCCCCTACTACGTCGGCATCGCGTCGCTGGAACAGGTGGCGACCCGCCAGGACCGGGTCTGCGTGCTCAACGTCCTGGGCACCGAGTCGCGCGCCGTGAGCCCGGTCAGCCACGACTATTCGGGCGGCAACGTCGCGTTCGGCACCTCGCCGGGGCGGCGCGGCCAGGTCCTGAAGACCCGGCTCGGCGACGTTCCGGTCTACGACAACGTGCTGCAGGGCCTGAACGACGGCCACGAGTTCAACGTCGGCATCGTCTATCTGCCGCCGGCCGGGGTGCGCGACGGGGTGGCCGAGCTGATCCGCGTCAATCCGCGGCTCAACAAGGTCGTCATCCTGACCGAGAAGGTGTCGATCCACGACGCCCGCGAGATCCGGGCGCTGGCCCAGGCCAACGGGGTCGACGTGTTCGGCGCCAACTGCCTGGGCATCGCCGATTCCTGGAACCGGGTGCGGATCGGCGGCGCCCTCGGCGGCGACCACCCGGAGGAAAGCCTGATCAAGGGGTCGGTGGCGATCTATTCCAACTCCGGCAACTTCACCACCACCATCGCCAACTACCTGGCCACCGCCGGCTGGGGGACCACCACCCTCGTCTCGTCGGGCAAGGACGTCTACATCCATTTCGCGCTGGCCGAGTTCGCCTATGCGCTGTCCAACGACCGGCGCAGCAAGGCGGCGGTGCTCTATATCGAGCCGGGCGGCTACTACGAGCGCGACGTCAGCTTCACCAAGCCGGTGGTCGCCTGCGTGGTCGGGCGCTGGAAGACCCGGCTGACCCGCGCCGTGGGCCACGCCGGGGCGATGGCCGGCTCGGGCGACGACGCGGAGAGCAAGGAACGCTGGCTGATGGACAGGTTCGGCGTCGAGTCCCTCTATACGCCGGACAACCGGGTCTGCTCGGCCAAGGGCGCGGTGGTGACCAACATCGCCCACATCCCGCAGGCGCTGACCGACGTCATGGCGCAGCGCCGCCTGCGGCCCGATTTCGCGCCGAGCGGCAGCCTCGACCTGAAGCCCTGGCTGGCCGCCCATCACGGCCTCGCCCTGCCGCCCGAGCTGAACCTGAAGCCGGTCACCCCGCCGCAGCCCTATGCCCGGCAGCTGGAAGCCTGGGCGCGCCAGGTCGGCTTCGTGGCGCCGCGCCAGAACATGAAGGACACCTCGGGCGCCACCCGCATGGACCCGACCACCCAGGTGACCAGCGTGCACGGCTATTCGGTGCTCGACCTGGCCCTGGAGCCGCTGGAGGCCAACTTCGCGCTGCCGCTGGTCCACGAGATCGCCAGCGACAACGACCGCGCCCTGCTCGACGTGGCGGTGGCCGGGGAGTCCAACCTGGTCGGCGACCCGATCCTGGTCGCCGCCGACGCCGCCCGCGAGGCCGGCAACGCGCCCAACGCGGTGATGGCCGCCGCCGCCGCCATCGTCGGCCCGAAACGGGTCGAGCGGGCCCTGACGGCGGCCGACCGGCTGATCGACCTGTTCGCGCACAGCGGCCTCGAGGACGCGCGCGACGAATCCTTCGACCTCTCGAAGGTGCCGGTCGACGACGAGACCCGGTCCCTGTTCCTGGCCCGCGACGACGACGAATCGGTGCGCCCCGACGCCATGCTGAAGGCGGTGCGCGCGCGCGGCGGCCGTTCGGTGTTCCTGAAGCTGCTGGACTCGTTCGACGGACGGATGCACCGCGACGGCGTCCTCGCCGCCATCTCGACCACCATCGCCTGGGGGCCGCTGATGCGCAAGCGCATTTCGCGCATCACCGCGCGGACCCTGCCCTGGTATCTCCGGCTCTATGGTGTGATGATCGGCGCTTCGATTCCTGGCGAACAGCACCAGCGCAACGCGCACTATGGCATCCCGCGTCAGGAGCGGTTCGAGGACTGGACGATGGCCGATCTCGCCTTTCTGGCCATGACCGG
>JANQGL010000464.1 GCA_028277325.1 Magnetospira sp. | reverse complement strand
GGATCGGCAGCGCGATGAGCGTCGGCGCCGCCGTCTGCACCAGCCGCAGCGATTTCCTGGCGCGCGACTTCGCCGACGGCGCGACGATCCTCTACCAGGATCCCGGCGACCCGGCGGCGACCGGCGCCCGGCTGGCCCGCTGGCTGGCCCGCCCGGACGACCTGGAGTCGCTGGCCCGCGCCGCCGGCCCGGTCTATGATCGGGGTCATACCTATGCCGCCCGGGTGCGCGACTACATGCTGCCCGCCCTGGCGCGGCGCGACGCGGGAGGATAGGGCGCATGTTCGTGGTCGCGGTGGCCAACACCAAGGGCGGGGTCGGCAAGTCCACCGTCGCCACCCATCTGGCGGCGCATTACGCCCGCCTCGGGCATCCCACCGCGATCGCCGACCTGGACCGCCAGCGCAGTTCGCTCGCCTGGCTCGGCCGCCGGCCGCCCGGCCTGGCGCCGATCCTCGGCCTCGACATGAGCAAGGGCGATCCCAAGGTGCCGAAACGAATCGAACGCCTGGTGGTCGACGCCGGCGCGGCGATGCGCGGCACCGCGGTGCAGGATCTGGTCAGGCGGTCGGACGTGGTGGTCATCCCGACCCTCGCCTCGGCGTTCGACGAGGACGGCATCGCCCGCTTCCTGCGCCATCTCGACAAGATCAAGGCGATCCGCAAGCACAAGCGGGGGGTGGCCTTCGTCGCCAACCGGGTGCGCCTGCGCTCGCGCGCCGTCGATCACCTGGAATCCTTCCTCGCCGCCCAGGACTTCCCGGTGGTCGCCCAGCTGCGCGACACCCAGCTCTACGTGACCGCGGCGGCCGAGGGCAGCAGCCTGTTCGAGATGCGCGGCGGCCGCGTCGCCCCCTACGTGGACGAATGGGCGCCGCTGATCCAGTTCCTGGCCGACCGCGCGGAGACCTGACGATGACCACCGAGGACCTGTTCCGGACCGATCCCTACCGGCGCCAGTGCACCGCCACGGTGCGCCGCGCCGACGACGCGGGCGTGGTGCTCGACCGCACCGTGTTCTATCCGGCCGGCGGCGGCCAGCCGGGCGACACCGGGGCCCTGGTGCTGGCCGACGGCCGCCGGATCGCCGTCGTCGACACGATGAAGGGCGCGTTCGGCATCGTCCACCGGATCGCCGGCGGCGCCCCGTTGCCGACCGAAGGCGCCGAGGTCACCGCCGAGATCGACTGGGACCGCCGCCACCGCCACATGCGCCTGCACAGCGCCCTGCACCTGTTGTGTTCGCTGATCGACGCCCCGGTGACCGGCGGCCGGATCGCGGCCGACAAGGCGCGGCTCGACTTCGACCTCGCGGAGTCGCCGGACAAGGCGGCGCTGACCGAGGCGCTCAACCGGCTGGTGGCCGAGGACCATCCGCTGACGGCCGCGTGGATCGACGACGCCGAGCTGGACTCCGACCCCGACATGGTGCGCACGCTCGCCGTGCAGCCGCCGCGCGACGGCGGCCGGGTGCGGCTGATCGAGGTGGCGGGGGTGGACCGCCAGCCCTGCGGCGGCACCCATGTCTCGTCCACCGCCGAGATCGGCCGCGTCAAGGTCGGCAAGATCGAGAACAAGGGCCGCCGGAACCGCCGCGTCAACATCCTGCTCGACGATTGAGCGCGATGGACTCGCCGACCGTCGCCGCCGCCACCGGCCCGGCCGACATGGACGCGGTGCGCGCCCTGTTCCGCGAGTATCAGGCGTTCCTGAACGTGGATCTGTGCTTCCAGGGCTTCGAGGCCGAGCTGGCCGGCCTGCCCGGCAAGTACGCGCCGCCGGCCGGGCGCCTGCTGCTGGCCCGGGCGGGCGACGAGGTGGCCGGCGGGGTCGCCCTGTGGCCGCACGACGCGCCGGGCCGCTGCGAGATGAAGCGGCTCTACGTGCGCCCGCCCTGGCGCGGCGGCGGGCTCGGCCGGCGGCTGGCCGAGCGGATCGTCGCCGAGGCCCGGGACGCCGGCTACCGCCGGATGGTGCTGGACACCCTGGCCCACCTCGCCGCCGCGCGGGCCCTCTACCGCGACCTGGGGTTCACCGAGACCCGCCCCTACTACCACAACCCGCTGGACGGGGTGATCTACCTGGAAAAGGACCTGACGGCCGGGTGACCCGGCGCCACGCCCGGCCATCGGGGGGTTGCGCGCCGGGCCGACGTTGGGTACGCATCCGGGTGCGGGGCGCCTTTTCGGAATAGCGCGACCCTTGCGCCCCGCCGGGACGGAGGCACACTCCCTCGAAAGAGGCCCGTCAACTGAGCTGATGACAGATCGAACCGGTTGGACCCGGTCGAATTCATGCCAGGATCGTTATGAGGTGATGCGGCACCATCCGACGCCGGACCAGGAAGATGACGAGGACGACGCCCCGGCCCCGCCGCGCGGCCAGAAGAACTACATGACCCCGGCCGGGTTCGAGAGGCTGCAGGACGAATTGCGGTTCCTGCGGCGCGAGGAGCGGCCGCGGGTGGTGGAGATCGTGAGCTGGGCGGCCGGCAACGGCGACCGTTCGGAGAACGGCGACTACATCTACGGCAAGAAGCGCCTGCGCGAGATCGACCGCCGCATCCGCCACCTTACCAAACGCCTGGAAAGCGCCGAGGTGGTCCGCCCCGAACGGCAGACCAACCGCGACCGGGTGTTCTTCGGGGCCACCGTGACCTACGCCGATTCCGAGGACCGCGAGCACACGGTCAAGATCGTCGGGGTGGACGAGACCGACACCGGACGCGGCCACATCTCCTGGGTCTCGCCGATGGCGCGCGCCCTGCTGAAGGCGGAGCAGGGCGACGTGGTGACGGTGCGCAGCCCCGGCGGCCGGGCCGAGGTGGAGATCGTCGCCATCCGCTACGACGACTGACGCACCCGCCTCATTGGTCGCGCGGCGGCAGGGTCGACAGCTGGTCCTTGACGCTCGCCCAGAGGGCCGGCCAGCGGGCGGCCCAGCAGCAGCGGTGATCGGCGCCGTCGACGGTCACCGCCACCGCCCGGCCGTCGCCGGCCACCCGTCCCAGGTAGCGCCGGTTCAGGTCCGGCGGCACCACGCGGTCGTCGCGCCCCGCCAGGTGCACCTGCGGGACCTTGCGCAGGGCGGCGGCGTCGGCCAGCGGGTCGCGCGAGCCGGTCAGGGGACGGACGCCGTGGTGCCGGGTCCACAGGGCATGGTCGACCGGCGCCGCGACCGTGACCACCGCCCCGACGGCGGGCAGGCGGGCCGCGATCAGGGTGGCCAGGACGCCGCCGCCCGAGTAGCCGATCAGGGTCATCGAGCGCGCCCGGTTGGCCTGCGCCCAGCGATGGAGCAGATCCGCGTAGGCCTCCACCACTGCGTCCGAGAACCGGTGCGAGGTCCAGTGGGGCGCCGCGCAGGCGTTGGCCTCGCCCGCTTCGAGGAACTGGCAGGGCCGCGCCAGGTAGAGGCGGCGGCCGGGGTCCGGGTCGGCCAGGGCGAGGCGCAGCCCCACCGGGTCGTCCGGGGTCGGGTTGCGGGACGGGCGGGTGCGCGACACCCAGGCGATGCCGTCGCCCTCGATGTAGACCCGCGGCGGCGCACCCGGATCGCCGTCGTCGCGCGCCAGGGCGAACAGGGTGAACGGTCCGGCCGGCAGGGCCAGCGGCGTCCATCCGTCCGCCCGCGCGGCGGTCACCTCGGGGCGCGCGGTGGGCGGCGGCGCGCCGGCGCAGGCGGCCGTCAGGAGCAGGGCGCCCAGGGCCGCGACGGCGCCCCGGCCGGTCATGGGGCCGCGGCGCCGCGCCCGAACGCGGCCTCGAAGGTTGCGCGCAGCGCCGCGTCCAGGTCGGCCATCGAGGCGTCCAGCCCCAGGGCGCGGACCGACGTCACCCCCAGGTCGCGCACCCCGCAGGGGACGATGCCGCGAAAACGGTCCAGGTCCGGGTCCAGGTTGATGGCGAGGCCGTGGAAGGTGATCCAGCGGCGCACCCGCACGCCGACGGCGGCGATCTTGGCCGGCCGGCCGTCGGGGCCGTCGGCCCAGACCCCGACCAGGCCGGGCCGCCGCGCGCCCCGGACGCCGAGCCGCGACAGGGCGGCGATGGCCCAGGATTCGAGCCCGTGCACGAAGGCCCCCAGGTCGCGGCCGCGCCGGCGCAGGTCCAGCATCACGTAGGCGACGCGCTGCCCCGGGCCGTGGTAGGTATACCGGCCGCCGCGTCCGCTGGGATGCACCGGCAGCGGGTCGGGGGCCAGCAGGTCGGCGGCCCGCGCGCTGGTGCCGGCGGTATAGAGGGGCGGGTGTTCGAGCAGCCACACGCAGGGCGGTTCGGTCCCGGCGTGGATCGCCGCCACGCGGCGTTCCATGAAGGTGACGGCGTCGGCATAGGGCACCGCGCGGTCGGGACCGCGCCATTCGAGGGGATCGGTCGGACGCATCCGGTCTGTTTACCGCCGAAGCGGCGCCCGGGCAACGCATTGAACCCTCGCCGCCGCCCTTGATCCGGCGCCCCGGAGGTGCTATCTCCCGCTGCACGGCGCCCGTGGGCGCGCCGTCAAGCGGTCGTGGCGGAATTGGTAGACGCGCAGCGTTGAGGTCGCTGTCCTCGCAAGAGGGTGGAAGTTCGAGTCTTCTCGACCGCACCAAAGTTCCCGGGGTCCGCCGCCGCGCGGCGGGGCGGGCCTGCGTTTCCTGAGAGACCGAATGGATCGCGCGATCGGCGACACGCCGTCGGGCGGCAGCCGACCCAAACCGCCTGGCGACGTCGTGGGGCTTCATCCGCGGGCTTCGCCGGGTGCCCGGAAGGTCGAACGACGGGAGAGGCGGGCATGGACGACATCGAACGGCGCGGCGATGCCCCGACCGACGCCGAGAGCGTCGGTCTCAGCTCCGACCTGGTCGCCGGGATTTCGGAGGCCCTCGACGCCGGCGACGACGACCGGGCGAGGCACCTCGCGGCGCCCCTGCATTACGCAGAGCTGGCCGACCTGATCGAGCGCCTGGCGCCGGCGCCGCGCCGCGCCCTGGTCACCCTTCTCGGCGCCGACATGCCGCCGGACGCCCTGTCGGCCATCGACTATACGGTGCGCGAGCGGATCGTCGACCTGCTGGAACCGCAGCACCTGGCGGCGGTGGTCCAGGAAATGGACTCCGACGACGTGGTCGACTTCGTCGAGGACCTGGACGAGGAGGACCGACGCGAGGTCCTGGACGCGCTGCCCGAGGGCGACCGGGCGCTGATCGAGGAAAGCCTCACCTATCCGGAATACTCGGCCGGCCGCATGATGCAGCACGAACTGGTGGCGGTGCCGGAGTTCTGGACCGTCGGCGAATGCATCGACTTCCTGCGCCGCGCCGCCGACCACGAGGAGCTGGGGGGCGAGGAGGTGCTGCCCGAGGAATTCTACGACATCTACGTGGTCGACCCGCGCCGCCACCCGGTCGGCAAGCTGCCCCTGAACCGCCTGCTGCGGACCCGCCGCCCGGTCCTGCTGAGCGAGATCATGCGGCGCGAGATCAAGGTGATCCCGGCCACCATGGACCAGGAGGAGGTGGCCTACCTGTTCAGCCAGCGCGACCTGGTCTCGGCGCCGGTGGTCAATTCCCACGGCCGACTGGTCGGGGTGATCACCATCGACGACATCGTCGACGTCATCCAGGAGGAGCAGGAGGAGGACGTCCTGCGCCTGCACGGCGTCCCGGAAACCGACATCTTCAGCGGCGTGGTCCAGACCACCCGCTCGCGCTTCGCCTGGCTGCTGGTCAACCTGGGGACGGCGATCCTGGCCTCCCTGGTCATCGGCCTGTTCGACGCCACCATCGAGCAGGTGGTGGCGCTGGCCGTCCTGATGCCGATCGTCGCCTCGATGGGCGGCAACGCCGGCACCCAGACCCTGACCGTGGCGGTGCGCGCCCTGGCGACCCGCGACCTGACGCCGGCCAACGCGCTCCGGGTGATCGGCAAGGAAAGCCTGGTCGGGGCGGTCAACGGCACGCTGTTCGCGGTCCTCAGCGGCGCGGTGGCCTGGCTGTGGTTCGGCGACCCGGCGATCGGCGGCGTGATCGCCGCGGCGATGGTGTTCAACCTGCTCATCGCCGGCCTGGCCGGGGCATCGATCCCGATCGGCCTGCAGCGCCTGGGAATCGATCCGGCGATCGCCTCCACCGTGTTCCTGACCACGGTGACCGACGTGGTTGGATTCTTTACCTTCCTCGGTCTGGCCGCCCTGGCGTTGCTGTGACAGGTTGCGCGGACCGACCGGTTTGATAACGTATTGGAAAAAATACGATTGTGGGCATGCGGCGACGTCGGTTGATGTCATCCGGATGTCATTTGCGGTAGACTGAACCGGACACCGACCGCGAGGGCAGGTCCGCATGATGCAGAACGAGCAGCCGGACATCAACGTCCTGATCATCGAGGACAATCCGGGAGATGCCGTTCTGGTGCGCGAATACCTGCGCGAGGTGCTGCTGGTCGACTATCGGGCGCGGATCGCCAACACGCTGGCCGAGGGTCTGTCGCAGGCCGAGGCGGAACCGCCGGACGTGGTGCTGCTCGATCTTTCGCTGCCCGATTCGTTCGGCATGGACACCGTGGACCGGGCGCGCGGCCAGTTGCCGTGGATTCCGATCGTCGTGCTGACCGGCAACGAGGACCAGGAAATGGCGCTGCCGGCCTTGCGCCGCGGCGCGCAGGACTATCTGGTCAAGAGCGAGGTGCGCCCGAACCTGCTCGACCGCACCATCCGCCACGCCATCGAGCGGTCGCGCTCCGACCGGGTGCTCAAGGAGCGTCTGAACTTCGAGGAGGCGTTGTTCTCGTCGGTGCCGTCGCCGCTCTACGTGACCGACGTCGAGGGCCGCTACCTGGCCTGCAACGAGGCCTTCGCCAACATGGTCGGGCGGCCGCGCCATCGGATCGTCGGCGCGACCGAGGACGACCTGACGGCCGAGATGCCCTACCTGCCGGGGGCGCGGCCGCCGGACATCGGCGACCCGGGGGGCGGCGTGACCGGATTCGAGACCATGATCCGGCTGTCCGACGGGCGCGTGCGCGCGGCGTTCGTGCAGCAGGCCGCGTTCGTCGGCGCCGGCGGCGACGTGGAAGGGATGATCGGGGTGATCACCGACGTCACCGAGATCAAGGAGAAGGAGCGCCAGCTGCGCGACAACGAGGCGCGCCTGACCCAGTATATCGACGAATTGGAGCACTCGCGGCACAACCTTCAGGACCAGGCCGAGCGCATGGCCCGGCTGACCGAGAAGTATGCGATCGAGAAGGAACGCGCCCTCGCCGCCGACCGCACCAAGAGCGAGTTCCTGGCCACCATGAGCCACGAGATCCGCACCCCCCTGACCGGGGTTCTCGGGATGACCGACCTGCTGCTCGGCATGGGCCTGGACGCCGCCGCCCGGACCTATGTGGCGACGATCCGCGAATCGGGCGAGATCCTGCTCGGCATCCTCAACGACATTCTGGACATGTCGCGCCTGGAGGCCGGGCGGCTGGAGCTGGAGCTGATCGACTTCAGCCTGCGCCAGACGGTCGACGACCTGTGGCGGCTGATGTCGGCCAAGGCGCAGGCTGAAGTCGATCAGCTCCAG
>JANQGL010000392.1 GCA_028277325.1 Magnetospira sp. | reverse complement strand
CGACCTGGTGACCCGGCTGATGGGCCGCAAGCCGGAGGCCCGCCTCACCTTCATCCAGGAGCACGCCCGCTTCGTCGACAACCTGGACGTCTGAGGCCGCCCGCTCCCGTTGTCCGGGCCAGGCTTCGCGCCACCCCGGCGCGACGTTTTCGGATGGCCTCGTCGGAACGGCGCGGCTTTGGGGGGGCGCATGGGCAATTTCTGGCAGTTCCTGAGGGATTCCGAGAACCGAAGGGTGTCCGGCTGGCCGGGCGGCGGCGCGGCGACGCGGCGCCCGACAGCGTGGCGCCGCCCCTCGGGCAAGGCCCGAACGGATCGCGGTCGTGACATCCGGATCGGTGGCGGTCCGGGCGTCACGTAGGACGATGGACGTCTGCTTTTTCTACTTTTCCGTCGGCACCACCAGCAGGATCACCAGCACCACCACCCCGACTCCGGGGATCGCGGCCAGGAAGGGCAGGGTCTTGCCCCAACCGGCGTCGCGGGCGCGGCGCACCATGCGCTGGAAGAACGGGAAGGTGGCCGCGATGCCGGCCACCAGGGCGGCCAGGTCGGCGGTCGGGGTGTCGATCGTCAGCTCGACCAGGTGGAAGACGGCGGCGACCGCCAGATAGAGCACCATCAGCCATTGGAAAAGCGACAGGCGGCTCGACCGCAGTCCGCTGTTCTCAAGGTAGACCGCGACCAGCGGCACGATCACGGCCAACACCGCCAACACCCCGTGCCAGATCGAAAACGCAAACGCACCCGACTCCATGACTCGCTCCCCCTTGTTCGGCCGTTCCGGGACGCCCGGCCTGCGGACGTCGCCCGAAAGTGCCGGGATCGGCCGACCTTGGCAAGAGGCGATCGGTCGCGGCGCCCGCCTCAGGTGGCCGACAGGGTCCGCCGCACCGCGTCCTTCCAGCCCCGGGTCCGGCGCTGGCGTTCCGCGGCCGCCATGGCCGGGGTGAAGCGGCGCTCCAGGGCCCAGGTCTCGGCGAACTCCAGCGGATCGGGATAGACGTCACGCCGCAGCCCGGCCAGGTAGGCGGCGCCGAGGGCGGTGGTCTCCGGCACCGTCGGGCGGTCCACCGGCACGTCCAGCAGGTCGGCCAGGCGCTGCATGGTCCAGTCCGACGCCACCATGCCGCCGTCGACCCGCAGGACCGTCTCGCCGGCCGCGCCCAGGTCGCCGCGCATGGCCTCCAGAAGGTCGCCGGTCTGATGGCAGACGCTGTCCAACGCGGCCCGCGCCAGCTCCGCCGGGCCGGTGGCCCGGGTCAGGCCGAACAGGGCGCCCCGGCAGTCGGCGTCCCAATGCGGCGCCCCCAGGCCGACGAAGGCCGGCACCAGGTAGACGTCGTGGTCCGGGTCGGCCCGGCCGGCCAGGTCGCCCGACTGCGCGGCATGGGTGATCAGGCCCAGGCCGTCGCGCAGCCACTGCACCGCCGCCCCGGCGATGAAGATGGCCCCTTCCAGGGCATAGGTGACCTCGCCGTCCAGCCGGTAGGCGATGGTGGTCAGCAGCCGGTTGGCCGAGCGCACGGCGGTCGGCCCGGTGTTCATCACCGCGAAACAGCCGGTGCCGTAGGTCGACTTGAGCATGCCGGGCTTGAAACAGGCCTGGCCCACCGTCGCCGCCTGCTGGTCGCCGGCGATCCCGGCCACCGGCACCGCGGCGCCGAACAGGTCCGGATCGGCGGTCCCGAAGTCGGCCGCGCAGTCGCGCACCTCGGGCAGCAGGGCGGCCGGCACCCGGAACAGGTCCAGCATCCCGGGGCTCCAGTCCCCGGCGTGGATGTCGTAGAGCAGGGTGCGGCTGGCGTTGGTGGCGTCGGTGGCGTGCACCCGGCCGCCGGTCAGCCGCCACAGAAGGAACGTGTCGACCGTCCCGAAGGCCAGCCGCCCGGCCTCGGCGGCGGCCCGCGCGCCGTCCACGTGGTCCAGGAGCCAGGTGATCTTGGTGGCCGAGAAATAGGGATCGAGCAGCAAGCCGGTGCGCT
>JANQGL010000339.1 GCA_028277325.1 Magnetospira sp. | reverse complement strand
GGTTGCCGTCGGGGTCGGTGGCGTAGGTGCCGTCGACCAGCACCGCCACCGACAGCCGCTCGACCTCGCCGATCTCCTGCACCCGGTTGACCACGGTGCGCGAGATCTCGTAGTTGACGGTTTCCTCGGTGCGGCTTTCGGCGGTCTGGCTGCTGACCCCGGCGCCCTGGCCGGTGTTGGTGGGATCGGGCAGGTTGTTGCCGACGGTGACCGGCTCGGTTTCGGAATCGCTCGATGTGGCGGTTTCCTCGACGGTCTGGGTGGACCGCACCACCTGCCCCTCGGGGTCGTAGGTTTCCTCGGTCAGGGTGATGCGGTCGAAATCCATCTGCGCCGTCACCTCGGCGCGCACCTTGCCGAACCCGACCGTCTGCTCCAGCAGCGCCTCGATCTCGCCGGCCAGCCGGTTCTCGTAGGCGATGCGGCGCTCCTCCATGCTGTCCAGCTCGCCGCCCTGGTCCTGGAAGCCGCGCGCCAGCAGGGTGCCCTTCTCGTCGACCACCGACACCCGCGACGGGTCGAGGCTCGGCACCGCCGAGGCGACCAGTTGCTGGATCGCCATCACCTGGTCCTTGTTCAGGCGCACCGGGCCGCGCATCTTGAGCAGCACCGAGGCGCTGGGCTCGCGCTCGCGGCGGCTGAACAGCTCGCGTTGCGGCAGCACCAGATGGACCCGCGCCGCCTTGATGTTCTGGAGGCTGCCGATGGTCCGCGCGAGCTCGCCCTCCATGGCCCGCAACTGGTTCATGTTCTGGGTGAAGTTGGTGGTGCCGAGGGATTCCGACTGGTCGAACAGTTCGTAGCCCACCGAGCCGCCCGACGGCAGCCCCTGCTGGGCCAGTTTCATGCGCAGTTCGAGCACCCGGTCGGCCGGCACCGAAACGACGGTGCCGTTGGACGACAACCGATAGGGGATGCCCTGGGTTTCCAGCTCGGTGACGATGCGCCCGGAATCCTGCGGGCTCAGTTCCTGATACAGCATCCCCATGTCCTGGCTGGAGAACCGGGAGACCAGGAACAGGATCGCCCCCACCGTGATCAGGCTGACTCCGCCGATGACGGCCAACCGCATCGGCCCCAGGTTGCGCAGGGTTTCGAAGAATCCGCCCAAATCCGCCTGCCTCGCAAGTCCGGCGCGGCCGCCCAGGGCGGCGCCCGGGGAAACGCCGAACGACTCTAGCACAGAGGCTATTCGGCCGTCATGAACAAGACGTTAACACCCGGCAAAATTTGCCTAGTGTGGCGGATTCGAAGTTCGCGATATTGTTCGGGGTCGACTCCATGGCGAACTTCCAATCCAAAACCACACTAGAATCAAAGGTTTGCCTAGTGTCCTCATCGAATCCGAAGTTCGAAATCGCCCGCCCCATAATGCAACGAACTTCGGATTCGGGACACTGGCAGGCCAAGACGGCGCGGCCATCGCCGGGTCCGCCCCGAACATGGGGCTTTTCCGCCGCCGCGTCCAGTCGTTTCGATATGGAAACGCAAAAACGCGCCGCCCGAGCCTCGAAAGGGGCCGGACGGCGCGCCTGGCACGGGTCATCGGGTCAGGCCGTCAGCGTTTGACCCGCATCAGTTCCTCCAGCATCTCGTCGGCCGTGGTGATGATCTTGGTGGCCGCGGAATAGGCGCGCTGGGTGGTGATCATGGAGGTGAATTCCTCGCCGAGGTCGACCGTGGAGGCTTCCAGGGAGGCGGCGGAGACCTGTCCGGCGCCGCCGTCGCCGGCCTCGCGCACGGTCGGCTGGCCGGAGCCGTCGGTCTCGATCCACACGTTGCCGGACATCGCCTCCATGCCGTTCGGGTTGACCAGGGTGGCGACCGGGACCATGAACACCGGCTTGGTCACGCCGTTGTCGAACAGCGCGGTGACCACGCCGTCGGCGCCGATCGAGACGCCCGCGTAATTGCCGAACGAGGCGCCGTTCTGCGAGATGTAGTTGATCTGGTAGGAACCGGCGAACTGGGTCAGGCCGTCGGCGGTGTTGTAGTTGCCGAGGCCCACCGAGAGGGCCGGGGTGGTCGAGCCGTCCATGTCGTCGGCCCCGTTGGCCCAGTTGATCTTGTACTGGGCGCGCGGGTCGGCGGCGGTCGCCTCGTCGAAGCCGAAAAAGGAGTCCGGGGTGCCGTCGCCGTTGAAGGTCACCGCGTAGTTGCCGGTCGTCGTCCAGGCCACGGTGGCGTCCAGGGACTCGATGGTGAAGGCGGTGCTCTGCATCACCGAGGCGACGCCGTTGGTGGTCAGGCTGGAGGCGTCGACGGTGATCTGGTTGGCCGACGACCCCTGGATGAAGTAGACCGAGTTCTCGCCGGCCAGCCGGGTCGCCCAGGCGTCCGGCGGCGAGGCCGGGGTGCCGCCGTATTCGTAATGCATGATCGCCTGCAGGCGCTCGCCCAGTTCGTCCATCACCTGCGACAGCGACCGTCCGGTGATGTTGATGTCCAGCGCCGCGTCGGCGGCGCCCAGGGCCGCGGCGGGGATCACGCCGTCGCCGGTGCCGACCGCCGAGGCGGAGTCCGAGGAGTCGGCCAGGGTGATGACTTCGGTGGAGGTGTTGAACTTGGTCTGGTGCACCGTCACGGTGGTGCCATTGACCGCGGTCCACTGCTGCGACGCGGTGCCGAGGGTGGTGGTCAGCGCGGTGTTGATGGCCGAGGCCAGGTTGGCCGCCGTGGACTGCGCGTTGGGGCCGATGGTGATCGGGGTGCGGCCGGAGGTGAACTCGGTGATCGTCACGTCGCCGCCGGTGCCGTCGGACACCGTGATCGCGGTGTTGCCGGGGACGTTCTCAAGCGAGATCGTCGAGCTGCTCACGCTGGTGTAGGCGGCGGCGCCGACCTGCGCGTCGAGCACCGTCTCGATGGCCGCCGCGAGGTTGGTGGCGGTGGCCGCGGTGGTGCCGGCGCTGACGTCGACGGCAGTATTGCCGGACGAGACCGAGGCGTCGGTATCGAACTCGAAGGTGGTCGGCACGCCGGCCACGGTCAGGATGTAGGTCTCGCCGTCCGCCGGAACCGCGCCCACGGTGAACGAGTTCGGCGAGCCGTTGTCGAACTCGAAGGTGGTGGTGGTGCCGCTGGCGGTGACCTGGATGGTTTCGCCGTCTTCCGGCTGGCTGGCCAGGGTCAGGGTCTGGTCGAGCACCGTACTGTCGTCGGAGGTGGTGAAGTTGACGGTATAGGTGGTGCCGTTGACGCCCATGGTCATCGAGGTGCCGGAATCCGGGATGGTGTCGAAGTCCAGCCGGCCGGCCGAGTAGTAGTTGTTGCGCGCCGTGGTCTGGTCCTCGATCAGGATCCGCTCCGACCCCTTGGGCGGGATCACGGTGAGGTCCCAGGCGTTGGACGCCCGCTTGACCCAGGTGTGGTTCAGGTTGTGCGAGTTGCCGAGCGAGTCGTAGATCAGGACGTCGCTCTTGTGCGACTGCCCGGGCTCGTCGGACGACGGCAGGTTGGCGCCCAGGGACACCGTGGTGGTCGCGGTCGCGGTGCCGCCGATGGTGTTGAGGTTGAGCGGCCGCAGGTTGGTGCCGTCGACGATGTTGTCGTTGACGTAGACGGTGTCGCCCTGATCGTTCTTGTAGGCCTTCATGTAGACGTCGCTGCCGATCGTCTTGGTCACCGCCTGGGTGGAGTTGTCCCAGGTCTGCAGGGGCCAGCCCTGCAGGTACCAGCCGGAGGTGTTGCGCAGGTAGCCGGCCTCGTCGACCTTGAACGACCCGGCGCGGGTGTAGGCGAAGATGTCGCCGGTCGACGGGTTGGCCGCCTCGTTGACGATGAACACGCCCTGGCCGGACAGCGCGATGTCGGTGGCATTCGAGGTCGCCTGCAGGAGGCCCTGCACGTCGATGCCGGCCAGCGGCTTGGACTGCACGCCGCCGGCCGCGTACTTGGTCAGCGAGACCTGCTTGGTGACCAGGGTCTGGAACTGGACCTCGGTGCGCTTGTAGCCGACGGTGTTGACGTTGGTCACGTTGTCGGCGATCGCGCCCATCGAACTCGATTGGCTCTGCAGGCCCGAAACCCCCGAGAACAAAGCACCGTAAAGACTCATGTCGTCCTCCTGAACCAGGTCGTCCGCCGTCCGGCGTGGTGTTCTTCGTTTGACCGCGTCGTCGTTCGGATGGTGTTACGCATCGTCGCCTTCGGTTTCCTCGACCGTCGCGCCGGCATCGGTATCCGGGGTCGCCGGCGGCTCGCTCACCGACAGCACACCGTCGATCGAGATGAAGTATCCGTTGTTCAGTTCCAGGTAGGCGTCGCCGTTGTCGGTGCGCACCCCGGTCACCCGGCCGAAGGTGGTGTAGCCGACGTCGACCGCGTCCTCGCCGGCGTCGAGCGCCGACACGGTCACCGTATAGACGCCGTCCGGATAGACGTTGCCCAGGTTGTCGGCGCCGTCCCATTCGAAGTAGTGGGTGCCGGCGGAGGTCTCGCCCTGGCCGTGGTAGACCACGTTGCCGGCCTCGTCACGGATGGTGATCTGCGACGAGATCGCGTCGTCGAACAGGGTGTAGCTGAACTTGCCGGCATGGTCCTCGACCGACATCGCGGTGGAGACCACCTCGGCGTACTTGCCGATGTAGCTGACGATGGTGCCCAGGTTGTTGAGCTGCTGGGCGGCCAGGATGTCCTCCAGGTTGGCGTTCTGCTGGATCTGCTGCTCGACCTGGGCGAACTCCACCAGCTGGCTGGTGAACTCGTTGGCGTCCATCGGGTCGAGCGGGTCCTGGTGCTTGAGCTGGGTGACCAGCAGGGTCAGGAAGTTGTCCAGGTCCTCGGCCAGCTTGGCCCGCGACTGATCGGAGTCGGTCAGGGCGGTTTCGGCCGTCGCGCCGGTGATGGAGTCGAGCATGGCGGTCTCCTAGGCCCGGATGTCGATGCGGCCGCGCGCCGCGGCGAGGCGGGTCGCCAGATCCTCCGGCGACTGGTCGATCAGCGTCAGGATCTCGGCGAGGTCGTCGTCGGCCTCCGCCGCCGGCTGCGCCGGGGAGGCGTCGGCCTCCGCCTGCTGCTGGTTGTGGTCGCGCAACTCGAATCTCATGCTGCCGGCATCGGTGTTCAGTCCGGCATCCTGCAGCGCCTTTTCCAGGACCCGCGAGTCGTTGCGCAACAGGTCCAGGGTTTCCGGCCGGTCGACGGTCACGCTCACCTGGACGCGACCGCCGTCGATCATGTCGAGCCGCACCTCGACGCGCCCCAGTTCGGCCGGTTGCAGGCGGATGCTGATGCTGTCCCTGCCCTGCGCCAGGGCCTTGGTCACCTGCACCGACACCTGTTCGGCGACCGGGCGGTGGGCGTTGGCCTGGTGCGGGGTCTGGGCCTGTTTGGCCTGCGCCGCCTGCTGGCCCTGCTGGGATTGCTGGGTGGCCGCGGTCTGCCCGGCCGACGCATCCCCGCCGGTCGCCGTGGTGGCCTGAGCCTGGGTCGAGGCGGCGACGTTGGACGCCGTGGCGGCGCGTCCGCCGGCGGTGGCGGCGGTGGTCATGTCCTGCCCGGCCTGGGCGGCCGCGAGGCCGGCCTGCACCGTCGCCGGCGTCTGCTGCGCGGTCGTCGCGCCGTTCCGGGTCTGCGTCTGGCCGGCGGCGGCCGGCGTGGAGGCGCCGGACGACCTGGCGGCGGCCTGGGCGGCGGTTGCCGCGGTCTGGGCCGCCGCGTCCTCGGCCTGCACGGCCACGGTGGCGACCGAGACCTGGGCCTGGCCGGTTGCCGTCGCGCCGCCCTGACGGGCGGTGACCGACACCTTGACGTCGCTGCCC
>JANQGL010000257.1 GCA_028277325.1 Magnetospira sp. | reverse complement strand
ACCTCGGCCGGCATGCCGGGCTGCAGTTCCTCGTCCCCGAGGCGGCCGAGTTCCGCCGACGGCACCTCGATCCGCGCCACGTAGAAGGCGCGTCCGGTGTTGTCGTCGCGGAAGCTGTCGGCCGAGACGTAGCGGACGGTGCCATGCAGGCTGGGCGTGGTGCGCTGCCTGAAGGCCAGGAAGCGCAGATGCGCCGTCTGGCCGCGGGTGACGTTGTCGATGTCCTGCGGCTGGATCTGCGCCTCGACCAGCAGCCGCTCGCCACCGGGGACGATCTCCATCAGGACCTGTCCCGCCTTGACCACCGCGTCGGCGCCATGCACCGTCATCCCGACCACCGTGCCTCCGACCGGAGCGCGGATCCCGGTCCGCCGCAGCACGTCCTCGGCCGCGATCAGGCGTTCGCGGACGTCCTTGGTCTCGCCTTGCGCGTCGCGCAGGTCGTTCAGCACGTCCTCCCGAAACTGCTTGCGTTTCTGAAGAATCTCCAGGCGGGTTTCGCCGATCGCCTTGTGCGCCCGCGCGATGTCGGCGGTGAGCCGGCCGTTCTCGCCGTCCAGCCGCGCCGCCTCGCGCTCCAGGGCGAGCACCCGGTCGCGGGTCATGTATCCCTTGTCGAACAGCCCCTGCATGGCGGTCAGCTGATCGCCGATCAGGGCCGCCTGCCGGGCGTTGGAGTCCTTCTGCGACTCCAGACCGGCGATTTCCTGCCCCAGCTGGTCGATCCGGTTGCCGAGAATCTCGATCTCGCCGTCCAGGTTCTGGCGGCGGGCCCGGAAGATCGCCCGCTGGCTGTCGATCAGGCCGGCCGCGGCCGGTGACGCGCCGCCGGCCCGCAGCGCCTCCGGCACCGCCACCTCGCCGGTCCCGTCGCGCTCGGCCAGCAGCCGGGCCTCCTTGGCCAGAAGTTCCTCCAGGCTGGCCCGCATGATCTCCAGCGCCGCCCGCGACCGGGTGTCGTCCAGGCGCAGCAGCACGTCGCCCGGCGCCACCCGGTCGCCGTCGCGGACCAGGATGTCGCGCACGATGCCGCCTTCCAGATGCTGGACCTGCTTGCGGTTGGTGTCGACGATCACGGTGCCCTGGGCGATCACCGCCGCCGCGTAGGGCGCCGTCGCGGCCCAGGTGCCGACGCCGCCGAACACCGCCACGATGCAGAACAGGCCGAACAGGGTCCATCCCCGGCTGCCGGTGCGCACCTCAGGCATCCTCGGACCCTCCGGCGCCGGCCGACTGCCGCGCCGCGCGGCCCATCGGCACCACCTGGCGCGACGCCCGGACCGCCTGCATCAGCAGCGGCATCACCTCGTCGCGCGGCCCGAGCATCTCCATCCGCCCGGCCCGCAGCAGCAGCACCCTGTCCACCGCGTTGAGCAGGCTCGGGCGGTGCGAGATCACCACCGTCGCGCGGCCCAGCCCGCGCAGCCGCCCGATGGCCCCGACCAGGGCCTGCTCGCCCTCGGCATCCAGGCTGGCGTTGGGCTCGTCGAGCACGATCAGGGCCGGCGTCCCATAGAGCGCGCGGGCCAGGCCGAGGCGCTGCCGCTGGCCGCCCGACAGCACGCAGCCGCCGTCGCCGATCGGCGTGTTGTAGCCGCCGGGCAGCGACAGGATCATGTCATGGGCCGCCGCCAGTCGTCCCGCCGCGACCACCGCCTGGGCGTCGGGCTCCGCCATCCGGGCGATGTTCTCGGCCACCGTGCCGTCGAACAGCTCCACGTCCTGCGGCAGATAGCCGATGTGCGGCCCCAGGGCGTCCGGGTGCCATTGCGAGAGGTCGGCGCCGTCCAGCCGCACGTGGCCGGCGCGCGGCGCCCACACCCCGACCAGGAGACGGGCCAGCGACGACTTGCCCGAGGCGCTCGGCCCGATCACCCCCAGCACCTCGCCCGGCTCCAGCGCGAGGGTGATGTCGTGCAGCACCGGTCGCTTGCCGCCCGGCGGCACCACCACGGCGTTGCTGAGGGTCACCCGCCCCCTGGGGTCCGGCAGCGCCATCGGCTCGGCGGCGTCGGGTCCCGCCTCGAGCAGGTCGCGCAGGCGGTCCCGCGCGCCGCGTGCCGCGACGAAGGAGCGCCAATGGCTGATCGCCCCCTCCACCGGCGCCAGGGCGCGGCCCATGATGATCGAGGAGGCGATCATCACCCCCGGCGAGATCGCCTCCCGCAACACCAGATAGGCGCCGCCGCCGAGCATCGCGACCTGCAGCACCGGGCGGATGAACCTGGCGAGCGCCGTCATCACGCCGCCGCGCTCGGCCGCCAGCCCCTGGTTGGCCAGCGCGTCGTCGTGACGCTCCCGCCATCTGGCGCGCAGGTTCGGCAGCATGCCCATGGCGCGGATCGCCTCGGCGTTGCGCAGCGCGGCGTCGGCATAGTCGTAGGCCAGCAGGGCGCCGGCGCCGGACCGTCGCAACGGGCGCCGGGTGGCGAATTCGGAGGTCAGGGCGACCGCGAACAGCAGCACCGCGCCGGCCAGGGCGATCCCGCCCAGCACCGGATGGAACAGGAAAATCAGCCCGATGAAGGCCGGCGTCCAGGGCGAGTCGAACAGCGACGTCAGCCCGTTGCCGGCCAGGAAGCCGCGCAGGGCCTCCAGATCGCGCAGCGACTGGCTGCCGCCGCGCCCCTGTCCCGCCAGGCGCCGCTCGAACAGGGCCGAGAACACCGGCTCGTTGAGCTTGCGGTCGAGACGCGCGCCGAGCCGCACCAGGAGCCGCGAGCGCACCAGGTCCAGGGTGGCGTTGAGGGCGATCAGCCCGACCGCCAGCAGGGTCAGCGCGACCAGGGTGTCGAGACTGCGCGAGGTGAGCACGCGGTCATAGATCTGCAGCATGTAGAGCGGCGACACCAGCATCAGGAGATTGATGAAAAAGCTGAAAAAGCCCACCGTGACGAAGGCGGCGCGGGCGGCGCCCATCGCCTCGGTCAGCGGCGCGGATCGGGTGCGATCGGTCATCGTCAGGTCGTTTCCCACTGGGCGGCGCATCGGCGGGTCCGCCCCGGTTCCCCCAAAACCGGATCGGGGAAGGCCGCCGCTCGGCGACCTTCCCCGCGTCATCCGGCCGGTCGAGCCTGGCCGGTCGCCGGTCAGGCGTAGACCCCCAGGTCGAGCAGGGCGAGGACCGGGTCGTGGTCGCTGGCGTTGTTCGACGGAACCCCGAAGTCGACGTTCACGTGCACCACGTCCACTTCGGCGCCGGCCGCCAGGTCCTCGGTCACCAGGATGTGGTCCAGGACCTGGCTGTTGCCGTTGTAGATGTAGGTGTACTGTTCGCCGGCCGGCAGGCGGTCGATCAGGTTGACCAACTCGGCCGTGCCGTCGCCGCCGTCCTTCAGCATGTCCAGGGTGTCCGAGAACTGGAAGTCGTTCAGGTCGCCCAGGACCACCACGTTGGCGTCCGGATCGGCGGTCAGGAGGTCCGCCACGTACTGGTTGACCGCGCCGGCCTGATCCACCCGCTGCGCCAGCGTGGCCTCGACCGGCGGCTGCACCTCGCCCATCAGGGAGTCGTCCTGGCTCTTGGACTTCAGGTGGTTGCCGATCACCGTCACCTCCTCGCCGGTCGGCAGGAAGGTGAAGGTGCCGGCCAGCGGCTTGCGGGTCCCCTCGTAGCCCGCCTCGGCCGGGGTGCCGTCCCCGCCGGCCTCGAAGGCGTCGTCGGTGATCCGGGTCAGGGAGCCCGCGTCGAGGTCGACCCGCGACGGGTCGTAGAGGAAGGCGACCCGGATGTTGGCTCCCGGCTGACCGCCGTCGGCCTTGTCGCCCGGGGCGATCTCGGCGAACTCGTAGGTCGGCCCGCCGGCCGCCGCGACGGCGTCGACCAGCATCTGCAGGGTGACGTCGGCGTCCACCGTGCCGTCGTCGGCAGGGCCGCTGTTGTCCTGGATTTCCTGCAACGACAGGACGTCCGGCGACCCCAGGTTGGCGACGATGGTGCTGGCGATCACGTCGAACCGGACGCCGTCCGACGGGTCCAGGTTGTAGACGTTGTAGGAAGCCACCGTCATGTGGCTGGCGTCGCCGGCCAGGGCGGTGACGTCCGGCGTCCGGCCGCCGGAGACGACGGTCGGGGTCTCGATGAGCTGCAGCTTGAAGGCGCCGTAGGTGTAGCCGAGCACGCCGACCGGGTTGTCGGCGAAGGTGTCGCCGGTGTGCGCCGACGGCTCGGTGACGACGGCGTCGTCGGTGAGCAGGATCTCCGGATTGAAGTCGCCCTCGGAGACCACCTCGTTGAGGACGCCCGGGCCGGATTCGCCGCCCCGGTTGGCGACCAGGCCGAGTTCGTCGTAGGTGTTGGTGCCGGCCACCACCAGCGGGTCGTTCACCTCGATCAGCATCGCTTCCATGCTTTCCCAGAAGTCGATGGCGTCGGTGGTCGGATCGAAGCTGGTCAGGCCGTCGTCGTCGATGACGTCGGTCGGCGCCGTCCGGTCGATGCCGAGCACCACCGCGCCGGGCAGGGCGTTGCCCGAGGAGTCGACGGTCACGTCGGGGGACACGATCTCGGTCGTCGTCAGGTCGGTGCCGTAGCCGAACTCCGACACCGTGCCGCTCACCGTCACCGCGTCGCCC
>JANQGL010000097.1 GCA_028277325.1 Magnetospira sp. | reverse complement strand
GTCCGGGCGGCGACGCGACCTCCCGCGACACCGCGTCGGCGTTCCCCCCGCATTCGCCATCCGGCGACGCGGCGCCCTCCGGCGGCACCGCCCGGGCGACCGAGCGAGCACCGGAGTCCCATGGCGGCGCGCCGCCGCCGCCGCTCCCGTCCGGCGACTCGAATCCCACCATGACCCTGTCGAGCTTCGCCCTCGGCCGGGAGACGGTGGAACTGGAAGTGCATGCCGAGCTGCATATCTTCGGCCGCACCCGGCCGGGCCGCCGGCTCACCGTCGACGGCCGACCGGTCGCCCTGCGCCCCGACGGCACCTTCAGCCTGCGCCAGCCGCTGCCGCGCGGCGCCATCGTGCTGCCGCTGATTCTGGCCCATGACGCCGATCCGGAGGACGGCGCCCGATGAACGTCTACGGGTATCTCTGCCTCGCCCTGCATGCCCATCTGCCCTACGTCCGCCACCCGGAACACGACTCGTTCTTCGAGGAGCGCTGGCTGTTCGAGGCGATCACCGAATCCTACGTCCCGATCCTGCGCGTCCTCGACCGGCTGCGCGCCGACGCGGTCCCGGCGCGCCTGACCCTGTCCCTGTCGCCGACCCTGGCCGGCATGCTGCGCGATCCGCTGCTGATGGCCCGCTACCGGGCCCACCTGGACCGCATGCGGCGGATGGCCGACCGGGAGATCGCGCGGACCCGGGACGACGACCGGTTCGCGCCGACCGCGCGCCTCTACGCGGAGATGCTGGAGGAGGCGTCCGAAACGGCCGGCACCGAGGGCACCGACCTGCCGGCCGCCTTCGCCGACCTGGCCGACGCCGGTCTGCTCGAACTGGTCACCTCGGCCGCCACCCACGGCTACCTGCCGCTGCTGCGCGCCGAGCCGACCGCGGTGCGGGCCCAGGTGCTGCTCGGCCAGCGCTGCTTCCAGGCCACCTTCGGCCGCCCGTCGGCCGGCATCTGGCTGCCCGAGTGCGGCTATTACCGGGGTCTGGAATCGGTGCTGGAGGACGCCGGATTCCGCTATTTCTTCGTCGATTCCCATGGCATCGCCAACGCCCGGCCGCGCCCCCGCATGGACCTTCTGGCGCCGCTGGCCTGCCCCAACGGGGTCGCCGTGTTCGGCCGCGACCCGGAGAGCTCGCGCCAGGTGTGGAGCCGCGACGAGGGCTACCCCGGCGATCCCTGGTACCGCGACTTCCATCGCGACATCGGGTTCGATCTCGGCATCGAGGAGGTGCGGCCGTTCCTGCTCGACGGCACGACCCGCGTGCCGACCGGGTTCAAGTACCACCGGATCACCGGGCAGGACGACGACAAGCAGCCCTACGACCGCGCGCGGGCGCTCGAACGGGTCGCGGCGCACGCCGAGCACTTCGTCGCCGCGCGACGCAACGCGGTGCTCCGGCTCGGCCCCGGCAACGGACCGAAGCCGATCCTGGTGGCGCCCTACGACGCCGAGCTGTTCGGCCACTGGTGGTTCGAGGGCCCGCAGTTCCTGGAGGCGGTGCTGCGCCGATTCGACGGCGACGGCCCGATCGCGACCTGCACCCCGGGCGACTACCTGGCGATGCAGCCGACCCTGCAGCGCGCCACGCCGTCGCCGTCGAGCTGGGGCGAGAAGGGATTCAACGAATTCTGGCTGAACGACGGCAACGACTGGATCTATCCGCATCTGCACGCGGCGGCCCGCCGGATGAGCGAGCTGGCCCGCCATTTCGGCGACTCGCCGGCC
>JANQGL010000087.1 GCA_028277325.1 Magnetospira sp. | reverse complement strand
CGGCCCGGGTCCAGGCCAGGGTGTCGTCGAGGGCGCGCGCAGGCGCACGGCCTGATCCACCGGGCGATGGGCGACAGCCTGGCGTTCTCGCCGCCGCTGATCATGACCGAGGCGGAGATCGACGAGATGACCGACCGCTTCGCGCGCGCCCTCGACGACACCCTGGCCTGGACCCGGGCCGAGGGGCTGTTCGACGGCTGAGCGCCCCGCGGCGGCGCGCTCAGGTCCCGACCACGCCGCTGTCGTCCGCCTTCATCTCGAAGGCGGCGGCCATCAGGGCGCGGGTGTAGGGGTGCTCCGGCGCCGCGAACAGGCGGTCGGCCGGTCCCTGCTCGACCACCCGGCCGCGGCGCATCACCATCACCTGGTGGGCCAGGGCGCGCACCACCTTGAGGTCGTGGGAGATGAACAGGTAGGCCAGGTCGTGGTCCTTCTGCAGGCGCCGCAGCAGGTCCACCACCTGCGCCTGGACCGACATGTCGAGCGCCGAGGTCGGCTCGTCGAGGACGATGAACGACGGCTTGAGAACCAGGGCTCGACCCGGCGACCGTGGACCGCTACCCGCCGCCGACGTTCCCGGGCGTCGCCGCCGATGCGGTGGACGCGCAGGCCCTCCTCGACGATCTGCATCACCGACAGGCGCGGGCTGAGGCTGCCGTAGGGGTCCTGGAACACCATCTGCATGTGGCGGCGCAGCGGCCGCAGGTCGCGCGCCCGGAGTCCGGCGAGGGCGCGGCCGTCGAAGGCGACCGCCCCCTCGGAGCGCTCCAGGCGCAGCAGGGCGCGGCCGAGGGTGGTCTTGCCGGAGCCGCTCTCGCCGACCACCCCCAGGGTGTGGCCGCGCTTCACGTCGAGCGTGATCCCGTCCACCGCCTTCACGTGGCCCACCGTGCGCCGGATCAGGCCCTTGCGGATCGGGAACCAGACCTTCAGGGCCTCGGCCCGCATCACGGTCGGGGCGCCGGCCGGCGCCGGATCGGGCCGCCTCCTCGGCTCGGCGGCCAGCAGGCGGCGGGTGTAGGCATGCGCGGGGGCGCGGAAGATGCGCTCCGTCTCCCCCTGCTCGACGATCTCGCCGTCGGTCATCACGCAGACCCGGTCGGCCATGTGGCGGACGATCCCCAGGTCGTGGGTGATCAGCAGCAGCGACATCCCGAGCCGCGCCCGGAGCTCGTTCAGGAGCTTGAGGATCTGCGCCTGCACGGTGACGTCGAGCGCCGTCGTCGGTTCGTCGGCGATCAACAGGTCCGGCTCGTTGGCCAGCGCCATGGCGATCATCACCCGCTGCTGCTGGCCGCCCGAGAACTCGTGCGGCAGCGCCGACAGCCGGGGAATCTGGTCTTCGAGACCGACCAGTTCCATCAACTCCTCGACCCGGGCCCGCGCCTGCTTGCGGCCCATCGCCTTGTGCACGAACAGCACCTCGGCGATCTGCTTCTCGATCGCATGCAGCGGGTTGAGGCTGGTCAGCGGCTCCTGGAAGATCATCGCGATGCGGTCGCCGCGGATGGCGCGCAGGCGGGCCGGCCGGGCGCCGATCAGGTCCTCGCCGCGAAACCGGATCGATCCGCCGGGATGATGGGCCGCCGGGTAGGGCAGCAGTTGCAGCACCGACAGCGCGGTGACCGACTTGCCGGATCCGCTCTCGCCGACCAGGGCCACCGATTCCCCCTCGTCGACGTGGAACGAGACGCCGCGCACCGCCCTCACCTCGGCCGGACCGCGCCCGAAGGTCACCCGCAGGTCGGCGATGTCGAGCAGGCGGCTCATCGGAAGCTCTTCCGGGGATCGAAGGCGTCGCGCACCGCCTCGCCGATGAACACCAGCAGCGACAGCATCACGGAGATGACCGCGAAAGCGGTGAGGCCCAGCCAGGGCGCCTGGAGGTTGTTCTTGCCCTGGTTCAGCAGCTCGCCCAGGGAGGCCGACCCGGGCGGCAGGCCGAAGCCCAGGAAGTCGAGCGCGGTCAGGGTGGTGATCGCGCCGGACAGGATGAACGGCAGGAAGGTGAGGGTCGCCACCATGGCGTTGGGCAGCACGTGGCGGACCATGATCGCCGGGTTCGACACCCCGAGGGCGCGCGCCGCGCGCACGTAGTCGTAGTTGCGCGCCTTCAGGAACTCGGCCCGCACCACCCCGACCAGGGACATCCAGGAGAACAGCAGCATCAGGCCCAGGAGCCACCAGAAGTTGGGCGTCACCACCGAGGCCAGGATGATCAGCAGATAGAGCACCGGCAGGCCCGACCAGATCTCGATGAAACGCTGGAAGAAAAGGTCGATGCGGCCGCCGAAGTAGCCCTGCACGGCGCCCGCCGCGACCCCGATCAGGGACGACAGGATCGTCAGCGCCAGGCCGAACAGGACCGAAACGCGGAATCCGTAAAGGGTGCGCGCCACCACGTCGCGCCCCTGGTCGTCGGTGCCCAGCCAGTTCAATCCGGAGGGCGGCGCCGGAGCCGGCACGGTCAGGCGGTAGTTGACGGTGTCGTGGGAGAACGGCACCGGCGGCCAGAGCATCCAGCCGTTCTCGGCGATCATGTCCTGGATGTCCGGGTCGGCGTAGTCGGCCGGGGTCTCCAGGAAGCCGCCGAACTCGGTCTCCGGATAGTCGATCAGGACCGGCAGGTACCACTGGCCCTCGTAGCGGACCAGCAGCGGCCGGTCGTTGGCCACCAGCTCGGCGCACAGGCTGACCCCGAACAGGACGAGAAAGATCCACAGCGACCACCAGCCGCGCCGGTTGCGCCGGAAATTGGCCAGCCGGCGGCGGGTCAGCGGGGAGAGGCCGATCCTCATCGCCCCGCCTTTCGCGGCTCACGGTGTTCGTACCTCGGGATGAGGTTGAAAAAAAAGGAGTATTCGCTTCGTCCTGAGGTGGCCCGAAGGGCCCTCGAAGGGCGAGAGGCGCGCCGGGTCTCCGCCATCCCTCAGGTCTCCCGCGTCTCGAAGTCGATCCGCGGATCGACCGCGTGGTAGGCCAGATCGCCCAGGAGGTTCATCAGCAGCCCGAGCAGGGTGAAGAAATACAGGGTCGCGAACATCACCGGATAGTCGCGTTTGAGCGCCGCCTCGAATCCCAGCAACCCGAGGCCGTCCAGCGAGAAGATGATTTCGGTCAGCAGCGCGCCGGTGAACAGGATCGAGACGAAGGCGCCGGGAAAGCCGGCGATCACGATCAGCATGGCGTTGCGGAACACGTGCCCGTAGAGCACCCGGCGCTCGGTCAGGCCCTTGGCGCGGGCGGTGATCACGTACTGCTGGTGGATCTGATCCATGAACGAGTTCTTGGTCAGCATGGTGAGCCCGGCGAAGCCGCCGATCACCATCGACGCCACCGGAAGCGTGATGTGCCAGAAATAGTCGGCGACCTGGCCCAGGGTGGAGAGCCGGTCGAAGTCGTCGCCGGTCAGGCCGCGCAACGGGAACCAGTCCAGGTAGCGCCCGCCGGCGAACAGGATGATCAGCAGGATCGCGAACAGGAAGGCCGGCACCGCGTTGCCGACGATCACCGCGCCCGAGGTCCAGACGTCGAACCGGGTGCCGTCGCGCACCGCCTTGCCGATGCCGAGCGGAATGGAGATCAGGTAGGTGAGCAGGGTGGTCCACAGGCCGAGCGAGATGGACACCGGCATCTTGTCGATCACCAGGTCGACCACCGGCTGGTCGCGGAAGAAGCTCTCGCCGAAATCGAACACCGCGTAGTTGCCGATCATCAGGGCGAACCGCTCCCACGGCGGCCGGTCGAACCCGTACTGTTGCTCCAGCGCCGCTATGAACTCCGGGTCCAGGCCCTGGGCGCCGCGGTACTTGGACTCGCCCGCCCCGCCGCCGGCCGGCGGCCCGGCCATCTCGCCCACGCCGCCCGACACCCGGGCCGTCGAGTCCACCGCCAGGCCCTGGATCTCGGCGATCGCCTGCTCCACCGGGCCGCCCGGCGCCGCCTGCACGATCAGGAAATTGATCAGCATGATCCCGAGCAGCGTCGGCACGATCAGCAGCAGACGGCGCAGGATATAGGCGGACATGGCACTCCGGGGGTCGGGTGGCGGTGGCTGCTCCCTGTCTAGTGTGGTGGAGTCGAAGTTCGCAACATTATTCGGGGCAAACTCCATGGCGAACTTCGAATCCGAACCCACACTAGAATCAGATTATTACCTAGTGTCCTTATCGAATCCGAAGTTCGAAAACGCCTGCCAAATAATGCTCCGAACTTCGGATTCGGGACACTAGAGCATTTTCGCGCCGGCGTGAACAGAAGGGCGTTTCCCGGTTCGCGTTCGGTTCCGACGATCGCCGGAAGCACGTCCCGGGCGATTCTCCGCGGGCGCGAGTCGGGCGTGACCCCGGCCCGATCTCGCGGCTGCGGCGCCCCGATCGTCAGGTCGCGGCCTCGCCGAGCCGCGCCGCCAGGGCGGCCGCCATGAAGGCGTCCAGGTCGCCGTCCAGCACCGCCTGGGTGTTGGAGGTTTCCTCGTTGGTGCGCAGGTCCTTGACCATCTGGTAGGGCTGCAGGACGTAGGATCGGATCTGATGGCCCCAGCCGATCTCCGTCTTGGCGTCGTGGGTCGCCTGCGCCGCCTCCTCGCGCCGTTGAAGTTCCAGCTCGTACAGCCGCGCCTTCAGCATGTTCATGGCGGTGGCCCGGTTCTTGTGCTGCGAACGGTCGTTCTGGCATTGCACCACGATGTTGGTCGGCAGGTGGGTGATGCGCACCGCGCTGTCGGTCCGGTTGACGTGCTGGCCGCCGGCCCCGGAGGCACGATAGGTGTCGATCCGCAGGTCCTTTTCCTGGATGTCCACCTCGATGCTGTCGTCGATCACCGGGTAGACCCAGACCGAGGAGAAACTGGTATGCCGGCGGGCGCTGGAATCGTAGGGCGAAATGCGGACCAGGCGATGGACGCCGCTTTCCGTCTTCAGCCAGCCATAGGCGTTGTGGCCGCTCACCTTGACCGTGGTCGACTTGATGCCGGCCTCCTCGCCCGGGCTCTCTTCGAGCCATTCGATCCTGTAGCCGTGCGCCTCCGCCCAGCGGGCGTACATGCGCAGCAGCATTTCCGCCCAGTCCTGGGCCTCGGTGCCGCCGGCCCCGGCGTGGACCTCCAGGAAGCAGTCGTTGGGGTCCGCCTCGCCGGACAGCAGCGTCTCCAGGCGCGCCTTGGCGGCACGGTCGCGCATTGCCGCCAGGGCGGCCTCCGCCTCGGCGACCACCTCGGGATCGCCCTCCGCCTCGCCGAGGTCGATCAGGTCCACGTTGTCGGCCAGGTCGCGCGCCAGACCGTCGATCGCCGAAAGCCCCTCCTGAAGGCGGGTCCGCTCGCGCATCAGCGCCTGCGCCCTGCCGGGGTCCGACCACAGGGCCGGGTCCTCGGCCAGGGCGTTCAGTTCTTCCAGCCGCAGTTTCGCCTGATCGTAGTCAAAGATGCCTCCTCAGCAGTTCCAGCGACTGCTCGATGTCTTGAACGACGGATTCGGTTTCGGCGCGCACGGGCATTCTCCAATTTCCCTTGGGATCCGATCCCCCGGATCGTGAGCGGAATTCGACGGGAAGACCGCGGAAGGTGTTTCGGGAAGGTCATTAGTAACCAGGGAACCCGTTTCCGATCAAGAGTCCGATTGATTTGCGCTGCCAACTCGGGCATGATTCGTTTCACCGGCGTCGTGGAAGAGAAGGCTGCGTTTGTTTAAAAGAATTTCAATTTATAATCTTTTCTTATAGGAGATTTGCTTGTTAAGTAACAGCACTCCACTTGGATTTTTCGATTTAGGTGTGGGGTGTCAAAAGCACGAGATTGCCATGTATCCCGGGAGACGTGATTGCGTCGAAACCTTGTCGAAAGCGAAAACACGGTGTTGATCCTGCTTGTGGAAGACAACCCCGGGGACGCGCGACTCACCCAGGAGGCGTTTCGCGGCGGATCGGTCCCGTGTCGGGTCGAGCATGTGACCAACGGCGAGGAGGCGATGGCCTACCTGCGCCGCGAAGGGGACTACGCCGACCGTCCGCGGCCGCACCTCATTCTGCTCGATCTCAACATGCCGCGCATGGACGGCCGGGAAGTGCTCGTCGAACTGTCGAAGGAAGAATGTTTTTCCAGCATTCCGGTGATCGCCCTGACCACCTCCTCGGCCCCCGAGGACATCGAGGAATGCTATCGCCATGGCGCCAACGCCTATGTGGTGAAACCTCCGGAGTTCACCGTGTTCATGGAAAAGATGCGCTCCCTGGAGGCGTTCTGGTTCGAGGCCGCGGTTTTGCCCGAGGCCTGCTCGGAGGCCTGAGTTGTGAAGTCTCCTTGGGAACGCGCCTTGGGAGTCAAACGCCTCGATCGATCCAATTGAACGCGTGAATCCGCTGTAGTGTGGTGGGTTCGAAGTTCGCGATAGTATTCGGAGCAGAGTCCATGGCGAACTTCGACTCCGAAACCACGCTAGACTCAAGACGTTACCTGGTGTCCTTATCGAACCCGAAGTTCGAAAGCGCCTGCCGTATAATGCTCCGAACTTCGGATTCGGGACACTGGAATCTTCTCTGGGAAGCGGGTATTATCGAGCATAATACGACTGTATCGCACATTGATTCAGCGTTATGAGTGATCGGTGCTTGGCTGGGTGGAACGGGGTCGATGTGGGCTTGCATGCGCGGCGGGGTCATCGGCATGACGGTTGCGGTCTTGGTGGCGGCGCTGCCGCGATGGGTGCAGGCCGAGCCCGATTTTGACCGCTTCGCGCGGCAACTCATTGCGGCGATTCCCCAGGGAAGCCGGGTGGCGATCAATCCGTTTCCTCAGGTGCACCTTCCGATCGCCCCGGATGCGGCGCGGCGACTGAATTCGGATCTTTACGACGCCCTGTCACGGCACGGCGGCCGAAACATCGAACTCGTCTCTTGGGAGAACGCCGGCGTTTTGTGGTCGCTGTCGGAGGGGGCGGCCACTGAAATCGCCGAGTCCATGCGGGTGCATGTGGTCATCGTCGGCACGTTCCACCGGCGGGGCCAGGGGACGACCCTCACCTACAAGGCCTTGTCGGTGCGCAGCAAGGCGCAGCTCGCGGCGACCCGGCCGCAGGCGGTCGACATCTCCGGCCGGGAAACGCCGGCGGTGAGCTGGTCGGCGGCCCGGGCCGACGCGGTGGCGACATTCCGCCGGCGGGTCGACGACATGCGGGTGATCGTGGTCGGCGACATCGTGCACGCGGACACCGGCGGGCGGACCACGCTCGGGGCCAGATTGGCGCGGGAGACGGCGGAGGCCATGGCGGCGTCCGGTGTTTCCGGTCTGGCGAGCGCCCGGGAGGCGATCACCGGGGCCGGGATCGATGTCGTGGGTCCGCACTCCGGGGCGTCGGGTCCGGGCGTCCACCGGCTGTCCGGGCACTACACCGTCAACGGCGATCGGGTTGCCTTGGAGCTGTTGCTCACCGGTCACGACGGGACGAGGGTCTTTTGGGGCGGGACGGTCACCCTGGCCAGCCTGCCGCCCGGTGGCGACGTGGCGCCGCTCGAAACGCGGACCATCAAGCCCTGTGACGATTGCCCCGAGATGATCGCGTTCCCGGGCGGGTCGCTTTACGCCGGACTGGCGGTCGGTCGCTACGAGGTCACGCGTGGCGAGTTCGCGGCCTTCGCGCGCCACAGCGGGCGCGACATGCGCGGATGCTTCGAGGTGCGCGGCGCGTCCCTGACCTGGAATCCCCGGCTGCGATGGGACCGCAACCCGTTCGGGACCGACGCCAGGTTGCCGGCGGTCTGCATCAGCTACGAGGACGCGCGCGCCTATGTCCGCTGGTTGACCAAGCGGACCGGAAAAGCCTTTCGACTGCCGCGCGGCGAGGAATGGGCCTTCGCGGCACGCGGCGGGAACATGTCGCGATTCGCCTGGGGAAATCGGCCGCGCCAACGCCTGGCCAATTGCGCCGATTGCTACGACGGCGTGAGCACGCTGGCCGAGGTCGGGGCGTTCGATCCCAATCGCCTCGGGTTTCATGATCTGCACGGAAACGTCTGGGAGTGGACGACCGACTGCTGGCATGACGCGCACGGGAAGAAGGAGTGCGGCAACCGGATCATGCGTGGCGGCGGGTGGGATACGCCGCTGAGGTACCTGGGGATCGACGAAAAGCTCAGCCTGCCCGCGACCTACCGCATCGCTAATGTCGGGTTCCGGGTCGCGCTGGAAGACGCCTACTGAATACGGGCTTGAATTGCACTTCGGCAAGGAGGATCAGGAAATGAAGGGTATCGTTCCGGCAATTGCGGCTGTCGCGGTCGTGATCTTGGTTATCTTGGTTGTCGTGACGACGACCAATCAGCCTTCCTTCGAGACCAAGCAGGTCGAGGCGCCCCCACCGGCGTCCACCATCGGCAACCTCGACGGAACGTCGGTCCAGGCCGACGATTACGAGGCGCCGGACGACCGCAAGGTGCGGGGCGGAGGCGGAGGCTACTAAGCCTCCGTTCAGCCCTTGAGTCCGTTCCCGAACATCGGCGTCGGGCGCGCGATCGCGGTGCTCGCGTGCCTGATCCTGTGCGTGCAGGTCGCGGCCTGCGCGAACAAGCGTTCGCCGGATCGATCCCCCGCCAAGACCGTGCACGTCATTCGACCAAGGCCACAGGCGGCACCGCCCTTCGTGCCGCCGGATGACTTCGACGTGAACGTGCGCGTCCGCAGCCATCGGATCGCCAGCCATCGGGTCATGGACGAGGCCAAGGTCGGTCCCATGCGGTTCACCCGGGGGCGGGTCTATTCAACCCCCGAGCGGGACGGGATCCTCGTGGAACTGATCCCCTTGCCGCGGGAAAAATACCCCTTCGTGTATTGGGTGGAGGTTCCGTCCATGCGCGACGGCAGCCTGACCGTCACCGCCGCGAAACGGCTGTTGCCCTGCCCCATGGGGCGGCCCGGCGAGGGATGCCGGGACATCACCCACCCGCCGCAACAACTGACCCTGTGGGTCGACGTCAAGGTCGTGTTCTCGCAAGGGGTGCGAAAACGCATCCCCTCGGGCATGCGGATCGCCTCCGAGTCCCCTCCGGTGCCGGCGCTGGAACTGGATCGCTACGAACCGACCGACGACGGGGTGCTCGGCGTGTTCCGGTCCCCGATGTATCCCTCGCACGAGTGGCGGGGATTCATGCCGCCGGACGAGGGGCGATACCGGGTGATCCTGAAGCTGCGCGTGCGGCCGATTTCATAGGATCGACAGGAGGCTTTCGATGACGGTGCCGCGTTTGCTCAACTTGCCGTTTCGCGTGGTCGCGACGCTTGCCCTGGGCGCGGTCTTGCTGGCCTGCACGCCGTTGGAGCCGCCGGTCTCGGCCACCTATCCACGGCCCGAGCGCGTGGCGGATCTGCCGCCGGCCCGACCGGAACGGGCCGCGCCGTCGACGGTTTCGGCGCCGCAACCGACGAAGCCACGGGTCGCCGTCGGAGATCCGGTGGCGCGGGCGACATTCAAGGTCGAGCATACCGATCTGTCGGAGGCCACCGCGCGGTCGGTGGTGACCCGGTTGCTGGACGATTTGGTCCGCGATTTCGGGCCGCCGGCGGTCACCGACCGGCCGATGGCCGTTTTGATCGATCCCGAACTGCCGAAGCACGCCACGGTGAGAGTGACACCGGGGCGGCGCGAGGTGCGTCTGTCATCGCTGAATTTCGTGGAATCGGAACACCATTTCGTGGTGCACGAGTTGTTTCACGCCTATTTCCAGACCGACGCCTTCCTGAACCTGCCGATCAGCACCTACGAAGGCTGGGCGGCCTATGCGCAGTACCGCTATCTGTATCGGGGCCGGTCGAACCCGGAGATCATCGCCATCCTTCTGCGCGACGCGGGGCTTCCGCCCGATCACTGCCGGCACCATCGGAACAGCGACGCAAGCTGGAAACGCAACCTCATGACGTCGTCGCGCGCCGCCTACGTGTCGGCGAGCTGCCATATCTTCGGGCGTCCGCACGACCGGAACCGGTTTTACTTCGCGGCCTATCGGGATCTCGAGACGTCCCCGTCGATCGCGCCGGGGGTTCTCGAGGTCCTGTGCGGGGCCGATCGCCGGGTCCTCGACCAATGGGAAGGCGAGCGGCGGACCCTGGCCGAACTGCAATACTGCCTGCGGTCCGAAGGCGACTATCCGGGGGCGATCGACGGCCTGACCGGGCCGCAGACGCAATCCGCGATCCACGCGTTCCTGGCCCGCCACGACCTCTCCCCGCGGTCGCACGGCGGCGTTCTCAAGGCGGTCGTGAGGACCAGGCTGGCCGGCTACATCAACGGCTGACGCGCCCGGGGCGGGTCAATCCGTCCGCCGTGACCGAGGCGGCGCCGCGCCGCACGAGAGCCGTCATCTCGGGTCCACGACGACCAGGGGCGCGTCCTGCGGCATGTCCGATCAAACCTCCCGGCAAGATACCGCGCATTATAGGCAGACGGATCGGCGGCGCAAGGCCCGGCCGCCGCCACGCTTCGGAGTCATCGTTTGAAAAACGCGCCCGACCCGTGCATAGTTGATCAAGAGGCTTTTTGCCGTCGGAGGCGTCGTCGTCGGGAGGGACGGGTCATGCGCGGAACATGGATCGGCGTGGTGGTGCTGGTGGCGGGGCTGGCGGTCGGGATGCCGGCCCCGGCCGCGAAGCGGGTCGCGCTGGTGATCGGCAACGACGCCTATGCGACCCTGCCGGACCTGAACAACGCGGCGAAGGACGCCCGCGACATGGCGGCCAAGCTGCGCGAGTTGGGGTTCGAGGTGATCCTGAGGACCGACATCGAGCAGTTGGACCT
>JANQGL010000067.1 GCA_028277325.1 Magnetospira sp. | reverse complement strand
CGCGCCCGCCCGGTGGCGGACCTGACGTCGGAAGACGCCGCGGCCGAACTGGCCGCGCTGGCGGCCGAGATCGCGGCCCACGACACCGCCTATCACCGGGACGACGCGCCGACGATCCCGGATGCCGACTACGACGCGCTGGTCGCCCGCAACGCCGAGATCGAGGCCCGCTTCCCCCTTCTCGTCCGCCCCGACAGTCCGTCGCGACGGGTCGGCGCGGCGCCGGCCGCCGGTTTCGCCAAGGTCACCCACCCGGTGCCCATGCTGTCGCTGGGCAACGCGTTCACCGAGCAGGACGTGGCCGAGTTCGTGGCCCGGGTGCGCCGCTTCCTGGGATTGGACGCCGACGAACCGGTGGCCCTGATGGCGGAACCGAAGATCGACGGGCTGTCGGTCTCCCTGCGCTACGAGAACGGCCGTCTCACGCGCGGCGCGACGCGCGGCGACGGCACCACCGGCGAGGACGTGACGGCCAACCTGCGGACCCTGGACGACGTGCCGGAGGTGTTGACGGGGGCGCCTCGCCCTTCGAGGCGCGCTCCGCGCGCCCCTCAGGACGAGGAGCACCCCGGCCCGACCCGCCCTCATGCTGAGGTGCGAACGGAGCCCGCCTCGAAGCATGAGGTGCAGGCGCAGCCTGCCTCGAAGCACGCGGGCGGACCGCCGGCGGACGACCCGGACCCCGCCCCTTCCGCCGGACTCCCGGAGGTGCTGGAGGTGCGCGGCGAGGTCTACATGTCGAAGGCCGATTTCGCGGCGTTGAACGCCCGCCAGGCGGAGAGCGGGGCCAAGACCTTCGCCAACCCGCGCAACGCCGCCGCCGGTTCGCTGCGCCAGAAGGACCCGGCGGTGACCGCGTCGCGCCCCTTGAGGATGTTCGCCTATGCCTGGGGCGAGGTGATCGGCGCCGAGTTCGCGACCCACGCCGACTACCTGGAGCGGCTGCGCGGCTGGGGGTTCACCGTCAATCCGGACTCCCGGCGCTGCGCCGACCTGGCCGAGACCCTGGCCCTGCACCGCGACCTGGAGGCCCGCCGGGCGCGCCTCGACTACGACATCGACGGGGTGGTCTGCAAGGTCGACCGGGTCGACTGGCAGAGGCGCCTCGGCCAGGTGGCCCGCTCGCCGCGCTGGGCGATCGCCCACAAGTTCTCGGCCGAACGGGCGACCACCGAGGTCGAGGCGATCGAGGTGCAGGTGGGCCGTACCGGCACCCTGACCCCGGTCGCCCACCTGAAGCCGGTCACCGTGGGCGGCGTGGTGGTGGCGCGGGCCACCCTGCACAACGAGGACGCCATCGCCGAGAAGGACATCCGGGTCGGCGACACGGTGATCGTGCAGCGGGCCGGCGACGTGATCCCGCAGGTGGTCGCCGTGGTCCCGGAGCGGCGCCCGGCCGGCACCCGTCCCTTCGCCTTCCCCCGCCGCTGCCCGCGCTGCGGCTCCGACGCCCTGCGCGAGGAGGGCGCGGCGGCGCGGCGCTGCGTCGGCGGGCTGATCTGCCCGGCCCAGGCGGTGGAGCGCCTGAAGCACTTCGTGTCGCGCGACGCCTTCGACATCGAGGGCCTGGGCGCCAGGCAGGTGGAGGCGTTCCGGGAGGACGGCCTGATCAGGAGCCCGGCCGACATCTTCACCCTGACCAGGGACCAACTGGTCGACCGCGAGCGCTGGGGCGAGAGGTCGGCCGACAACCTGATCCGCGCCATCGATGCCCGGCGCCGCATCCCGCTGGACCGCTTCATCTACGCCCTCGGCATCCGCCAGGTCGGCCAGGCGACCGCGCGGACCCTGGCCCGCCACTACGGCAGCCTCGCCCACTGGCTCGCCGAGATGGACGCCGCGCAAGTGATCGGCAGCGAGGCCCGGCAAAGGCTCAACGACATCGACGGCATCGGCCCGTCGATGACCGGGGACCTGCTGGCCTTCCTGGCCGAGGACCATAACCGGGCGGTGCTGCGGGACCTGGTGTGGGACGGCGCCGCGCCCCCGCCCGCCTGCCTGGAACCCGCCGGCCCTCATGCGTCGAGGCGCGCTCCGCGCACACCTCAGCATGAGGACGGGTCGGACCGGAGTGCTCCTCGTCCCGAGGTGGGGACGGAGCGCGCCTCGAAAGGTGAGGCCGCACGGCCCCTCGTCGTCGTCGAGGACATGGCCGCCCCCGCCACCGACGGCTCGCCGGTGGCCGGCAAGACGGTGGTGTTCACCGGCACCCTGGAGACCATGACCCGGGCCGAGGCCAAGGCGACCGCGGAGGCCCTGGGCGCCAAGGTGGCCGGCTCGGTGTCGGCCAAGACCGACATCGTCGTCGCCGGCCCCGGCGCCGGCTCCAAGCTCAAGAAGGCGGAGGAGCTGGGCCTGACCGTGCTCGACGAGCAGGGGTGGCGGGATCTGGTGGGGTAGGGCGCCAATCCCCGCCTTGCCCCGACCGGCCGCCTGCCGTACAACTCGGGGCCGGACCCCCCCCCGACACCGCGCGCACAAGGACCCGCCGATGGCCAGCTACCAGTACATCTACGTCATGAAGAACCTGAGCAAGGTGTTCCCGGGCGGCCGGGAAATCCTCAAGGGGATGACGCTGTCGTTCCTGCCCGGCGCCAAGATCGGGGTGCTCGGCGTCAACGGGGCCGGCAAGTCCACCGTGCTCAGGATCATGGCCGGCCTCGACCCCGACCACGGCGGCGAGGCCTGGGCGGCCGAGGGGGCGACCGTGGGCTACCTGCCGCAGGAGCCGCAACTGGACCCGGCCCTCGACGTGCAGGGCAACGTGACCGCCGGCCTCGGCCCGGTCAAGGAGTGGATCGACCGCTACAACGAGATCTCGCTCAAGTTCGCCGAGCCGATGGACGACGACGAGATGAACGCCCTGCTGGCCGAGCAGGGCGAGTTGCAGGAGAAGATCGACGCCGCCGACGGCTGGGAGATCGACCGCGCGGTGGAGATCGCCATGGACGCCCTGCGCTGCCCGCCCGGCGACGCCGGCGTCGACACCCTGTCGGGCGGCGAGAAGCGCCGCGTCGCCCTGGCCAGGCTGCTGCTGTCGAAACCCGACCTGCTGCTGCTCGACGAGCCGACCAACCACCTGGACGCGGAATCGGTCGCCTGGCTGGAGAAGCACCTGCACCAGTACGCCGGCACCGTGGTGGCGATCACCCACGACCGCTATTTCCTGGACAACGTGGCCGGCTGGATCCTCGAACTGGATCGCGGGCGCGGCATCCCCTATGAGGGCAACTACTCGGCCTGGATGGCGCAGAAGCAGAAGCGCCTGGCCCAGGAGGAGAAGGAGGAATCGGCCCGTCAGCGGGTGCTGAAGCAGGAACTGGAGTGGATCCGCCAGTCGCCGCGCGCCCGCCAGGCCAAGAGCAAGGCCCGCATCTCGGCCTACGAGGACCTGCTCAACAAGGACATCGGCGAACAGATCCGCACCGCGCAGATCGTCATCCCGCCGGCCGGGCGCCTCGGCGACCTGGTGATCGAGGCCAGGGGCCTGACCAAGGGATACGGCGAGACGCTGCTGATCGAGGACCTGTCGTTCCGCCTGCCGCCGGGCGGCATCGTCGGGGTGATCGGCCCCAACGGCGCCGGCAAGACCACCCTGTTCCGCATGCTGACCGGCCAGGAGACCCCGGACGCCGGCGAGATCCGGATCGGCGACACGGTGACCCTGGGCTACGTGGACCAGTCGCGCGACGCCCTGAAGGCCGGCGCCACGGTGTGGCAGGAGATCACCGACGGCCTGGACGAGATCGAACTCGGCAAGCGGACCATGCCGTCGCGGGCCTACGTCTCGCAGTTCAACTTCAAGGGACCCGACCAGCAGAAGAAGGTGGGGCAGCTTTCGGGCGGCGAGCGCAACCGGGTGCACCTGGCCAAGATGCTGCGCTCCGGCGCCAACGTGCTGCTGCTCGACGAGCCGACCAACGACCTCGACGTGGACACCCTGCGGGCCCTGGAGGAGGCGCTCTACGCCTTCGCCGGCTGCGCGGTGGTGATCAGCCACGACCGCTGGTTCCTCGACCGTCTGGCGACCCACATCCTGGCCTTCGAGGGCGACTCCCATGTCGAATGGTTCGAGGGCAACTTCGAGGCCTACGAGGAGGACAAGAAGCGCCGCCTCGGCGACGACGCCGTCGAGCCGCACCGCATCAGGTACAAGCCGCTGACGCGGTAGGGCGCTGGTCCCCCCGCCTTGCGGCGCCAATCCCTCCCCCGTGACGGGAGAGGGTCGGGGCGGGCGGCACGGGGAGACACCGGTCGTCGTCCTCGCAACGCCCGCGCGGCCAAGGTGTCGCGCGTCAGTTCCCCAGCGCCGCCGCCTTGTCCGGGTCGACCCACCAGGCCCCGAACACCGCGCCGCGCAGCTCGGTCGGCGGCGGATGGCCGAACTTGCTCCAGTAGATCAGGCGGTCGTAGGTGATGTGGAAGTTGGGGATCAGGTAGTGGCCCCACTGCAGCACCCGGTCGAGCGCCCGGCAGCGGATCTCCAGGTCCTCGCGGGTCGGCGCCGCGATCACCAGCTCGATCAGCTCGTCGATCACCGGATCCCGGATGCCGATGAAGTTGCGGCTGCCCGGCTGGTCGGCCGCCGCCGAGCCCCAGAACAGGCGTTGCTCGTTGCCCGGCGACAGGGACTGGGCGAAGTTGAACACGATCATGTCGTAATCGAAGCCGCGCAGCCGCTCCAGGTACTGCGCGGTGTCCACCGTGCGCACCCGGACGTCGAGGCCCAGGCGCTCCATGTTCTTGGCCATCGGCAGCACGATGCGCTCGAACTGCGGGCTGACCAGCATGATCTCGAAGGCGAAGGGTTGCCCGGTCCCGGCATGGACCCGCTTCTTGTCGCGGACCACCCAGCCGGCCTCCTTCAGCAGCCGGTCGGCGACCCGCAGGTTGCCGAGGATGCGGCCGTCGCCGGCGGTTCGCGGCGGATGATATTCGGTGGTGAAGACCTGGTCCGGGATGCGGCCCCGGTAGGGCTCCAGGATCGCCAGCTCGGCCGCCGACGGCAGGCCGGTGGCGGCCAGGTCCGAGTTGTCGAAATACGACCGGGTGCGGGTGTACTGGCCGTGGAACAGGTTGCGGTTGGACCATTCGAAGTCGAACGCGTAGGCCAGCGCCCGGCGCACCCGCCGGTCCTCGAACAGGGCGCGGCGGGTGTTGAACACGAAGCCCTGCATGCCGGCCGTCTCGTGGTTCGGCACCTCCGCCCGGACGATGCGGCCGTCGGCCACCTCGGGGATGTCGTAGCCGCTGGCCCAGGTGGCCGAGCTGTTCTCGCTTCGGAAATCGAACGCCCCGGCCTTGAACGCCTCCACCGCCACCGTGCTGTCGCGGTAGTAGTCGTAGCGCAGGCGGCCGAAGTTGTTCAGGCCGACGTTGGCCGGCAGGTCGCGCCCCCAGTAGTCGGCCACCCGCTCGTACTCGATGAACCGGTTGGCCTCCAGGTCGACGATCCGGAACGGGCCGGAGCCGAGCGGCGGCTCCAGGGTGGTGGCGGCGAAGTCCCGGTCCGCCCAGTAATGCTTCGGCAGGATCGCGATCTCGGAAATGATCAGCGGCAGCTCGCGGTTCTCGCCCGGCTTGAAATCGAACCGCACGGTCCGCGCGTCGAGCGCCGTCACCCGGTCCACGTTGGCGTAGTAGAACCGGTACAGCGGCTGTCCCTTCCCGATCAGGGTGTCGAAGGTCCACACCACGTCCTCGGCGGTGATCGGCGTACCGTCGTGCCAGCGCGCCTCGGGGCGCAGCCGGAACTCGATCCACGCACGGTCCTCGGGCATCCGCATCGCCTCGGCCAGCAGGCCGTAGCGGGTGAACGGCTCGTCCCGGGCGGCGACGGTCAGGGTATCGTAGAGGCCGCCGGTGCCGTCCGCCGGCTCGCCCCGGGCGATGAACGGGTTGAGGCTGTCGAACCCGCCGATGGCGCCGAGCGTCACCTTGCCGCCTTTCGGCGCGTCCGGATTGACGTAGTCGAAATGGGCGAAGCCGGGGCCGTATTTCGGCGTGCCGTGCATGGCGATGGCGTGCACCCATTGCGGCTCCTCGGCGCGCGCGGCCGCGGCGACGATCAGCAGGACGACGGCGACGGCAACCAGACGCATCGGAAGACTCCTTCGTGATTGGGATCGCGACAGGGCGCGAGTTTGACCGCCCAAGGCGGCGCGATCAAGGCGCCACGGCGTCGACCGGCTGCTCGAAGCTGGGCTCGAAGAAGGCGTAGGCGTTGCGCCCGCTGCCCTTGACCCGGTACATGGCGGCGTCGGCCCGCCGCAACAGGACCTCGCAGTCGGTGCCGTGATGCGGATACAGGCTGATCCCGATGCTGGCCCCGAGACGGACCTCGCGATCGTTGATCATGATCGGCTTGAGCACCTCGTCGAGCATCTTGCGCGCCACCTTGGCCGCCCAGGCGGCATCGTTCAGCTGCTCGATCAGGACCACGAACTCGTCGCCGCCGATCCGCGCCACGGTGTCCATCGCGCGCACCGTCTCGGTCAGCCGCCGGGCGATCGTGCGCAGCACCTCGTCGCCGGCCTCGTGGCCCATGCGATCGTTGATCGGCTTGAAATGGTCCAGGTCCAGGAAATAGAGGGCCACCACGTCGCCCCGCCGGACGGTCCGCGTCACCGCCCGCGCCAGACGTTCCTCGAGCAGCGCGCGGTTGGGCAGTCCGGTCAACGAATCATGCGCCGCCAGGTATCTCATGCGCCGCTCGTCGAGCCGCTGTTCGGTGACGTCGCGGGCGGTGGCGATGAACCGCCGGTGCTCGCCGTCGGGCACCTCCGTCACCCGCAACTCGACCGTGAACGGCGTGCCGTCGCGACGGATCGCCGGCAGGTCGCGGGTGTTGTCGACCAGATCGGAATGCCCGCGCCTACGGTAGCTGGCGATCGCTTTGGCGTGGCTGATCCGCAGGCGGGGCGGCATGAACATGTCGATCGATTGCCCGATCACCTCGCTGGCCCGGCAGCCGAACAGGCGCTCGGCGGCGGGATTGAGGCTGAGGATATGTCCGGTCTCGTCGATCGAGATCACGCCCTCCGGCAGGAAATGAAAGATCCGTTCCAGGATCCGATGCTGACGCTCGCTTCCGTGGGCGATCCTCAGGTGATCGGTGATGTCGCGCGCCTCGAGGAGAAAATGCTCCGGGGTGCCGTCCAGCCGGGCCACCTTGAGCACCACGTCGCGGGTCCGATCGTCGAGCGTATAAAGCCGTATCGGCGTACCCGCCGGGTCCTCGGCGAACGGCGTCATGCTCTCGCGCATCAGGGCGGCGTATTCCGGGCCGAGAAAACCGGAGAACCGGTCGCCGGAAACGCAGCCGGGACCGGCGGCGCCGAGCAGCCGGCAGCCCGCCCGGTTGATATAGATGATACGGTCGTCCCGGCAGACCGCGATCAGGTTGCTGCTGAACTCGACGGCCTGCAAAAAATGCCCGGACGCAAGATCGAATGCGCAACGATCATCCGCGGTTCCGGTGGCGTCCATCACGTCCCTGCCGGGGCCTGCTGACAATTCGGATGACGCCGTGGCGGGACAACGCGACCCGTCCCGGAGGGATTGGGCGCAACGGCCGCGAGGCGGCGTCGCTCGTCCTCGAATATGCCCGGCATGTCCATCGTCCTCGCTTTTGGCCTCGCAACCGTCTCGCTGCAACCACGGCGCCACCCGAATTGCCGACAGGCCCTGGCCGGTGCCCGGAAAGAGGGAGGCCGATTTTAGCGGGTTTCTAATGTCATTTAAAGATGCGATTCAGGAACGATTTAACACGCCCAGCGCCGCCGCGTGCAATGGCGCGTTGCCGGCCGCGAGCACCCGCCCGTCGCCGCCGAGGGCGAGCGGCCGGCCGTCCCAGTCGGTCACGGTGCCGCCGGCGTTCTCGACCACCGCCGCCGGCGCCATGTAATCGTAGGGTTTCAGGTCCGCCTCGCAGACCAGATCCACGTGGCCGCTGGCGACCAGGGCATAGGCGTAACAGTCGATGCCGTAACGGTGCATCCCCACGGTGCCTTCCAGGCGGTCATAGGCGGCCCGATGCGGCGGCGGGATCAGCGCCGGATCGGTGGTGTGCAGGATCGCCCGCCGCAGGGTGTCGCAGTCGCGGGTCCGCACCGGCCGGCCGTTCAGGGTCGCCCCGTGACCGACCGCGCCGATCCACCGCTCGCCGGCGATCGGCTGGTCGACCACCCCGAGCACCGGCCGGCCACGATGCGCCAGGGCGATCAGGATGCAGAACGTGGGCTGTCCGCAAATGAACGCGCGGGTGCCGTCGATGGGATCGAGCACCCACACGTAGTCGCGATCGAGGCCGTGCGTCCCGTGCTCCTCGCCGAAAACGCCGTGTTCCGGCACCTCGACGTCCAGCAGCCGGCGGATCGCCGTTTCGGCTTCGCGATCGGCCACCGTGACCGGGCTGTCGTCCGGCTTGTCCTCGATCCCGACGGGACGGCGGAAATAGCCGCGCACGACGGCGCCGGCCGCGTCCGCCGCCCGCGCGGCAAGGTCGATCAGCGGTCCGGGACAGGCCCCGGTCACCGGGCGGCGTCCGCTTGCGTCAGGTAGGCGATGATGTCGGCCCGGTCCTGCGGGTCCTTCAGGCCGCTGAACACCATCTTGGTGCCCGTCACCACGCCGCGCGGATCGGCCAGGTAGGCGGCGAGGGTCTCGATGGTCCACCGGCCATCCTTGGCCTGCATCGCCTTCGAATACCGATAGCCGGTCATCGCGGCGACCTTCGATCCGACCACCCCCTTCAGGTTCGGACCGTACTTGTGGCGCCCGGTGTCGTCCACGTAGTGGCAGGCCGCGCATTGGCCGAAGATTCTCGCGCCGCGCGCCGGATCGCCGGTGACGCCGCCGACCACCACCGGCCCCTCCGCGGCCGGCGGCTCGGCGGGAGTCGCCGGTGCGGCTGCCGCCTCGTCCACGGGTGCGGTTTCCTCGCCGGGCGCCGCCTCTTCGGCCGGTGCCGCCGCCACCTCGACCGCCGGGTCCCCGGCCGGAGCGGCCTCCTCGCCGGGCGCCGCCTCTTCGGCCGGTGCCGCCGCCGCCTCGACCGCCGGGTCCCCGGCCGGCGGGGCGACCACGGTCGAGGCCGGATCGGCCATTCGATCGGCCTTGCGCCGTTGGTATCCGTCGCCGGCCCAATCGGCGAACACCAGCGCCAACACCCCGGCGACGACCGCGACCCCGACGCGGTACAACATGGTTTCCATTCTCGCACCCCCTCCAAACAACAAAAAATGGCTCGCGCCCATATGAGGCGTTGTTGTACATCGAACCAGGGCCCTCTCGCAAAACCCTTTTCCGAGACCAGCCGGACGCCGAGGCGGGCCACCGCCGAGGCCGTGTCCGTGGGAGGGCGCCGATGACCGACCCGTTTCGTCCGATCCTGATGATCCCCGCGCGCATGGCCTCGACCCGCCTGCCCGGCAAGCCGCTGGCCGACATTCACGGGAGTCCGATGATCGCGCATGTGCTCGAACGGGCCCGCGAGGCCGGCCTGGGCCCGGTCGTGGTGGCCTGCGCGGAGGCCGAGATCGCCGCCGCGGTGCGCGGCGCCGGCGGCCATGCGGTGCTCACCACGCCCGACCATCCGTCGGGGTCGGACCGCGTCTTCGAGGCCCTGAGTCTGGTCGACGCGGCGGCCCGCCACGACGTGGTGATCAACGTCCAGGGCGACCTGCCGACCCTCGATCCGGCGGTCCTGCGACGCACCCTGGACGCCCTGGCCGCGCATCCGGACTGCGACCTGGCGACCCCGGTGGTGCCGATCCGCGACCCGGAGGAACGGACCAATCCCAACGCGGTCAAGGCGGTGGTCGGGTTTCCGGGTGGCGCGACCTCGGCCCCGGCCCTGTACTTCAGCCGCGCCGCGGTGCCGTGGGGCGACGGCGACCTGTATCACCACGTGGGGCTCTACGCCTGGCGGCGCGAGGCCCTGGCCCGGTTCGTCGGCCTGCCGCCCGGCGTCCTCGAACGCCGGGAACGGCTGGAACAGCTGCGGGCGCTGGAGAACGGCATGCGGATCGCCGCGGCGCGCGTTGACACGCTGCCCCTGGGTGTCGATACTCCGGCCGACCTGGAGCGGGCCCGCACCCTGCTGGCCCGCCGCTGAGGAACCCCGCCCGATGCCCGATCCGTCGAAGACCATCGCCTTCCAGGGTGCCCCCGGCGCCTATTCCGACCTCGCCTGCCGCCACGTCCGCCCGGAGATGACCACGCTGCCCTGCCGGTCGTTCGAGGACGCTTTCCAGGCGGCGCGCGACGACCAGGCGATGCTGGCGATGATTCCGGTCGAAAACTCGGTCGCCGGACGGGTGGCGGACATCCATCACCTGCTGCCGGACTCCGGCCTGCACATCATCGGCGAGCATTTCCAGCGGGTGAACCATCACCTGCTGGCCGTTCCCGGGGCGCGCATCGAGGATCTGGCGGAAGTGCATTCGCACATTCACGCCCTGGGCCAGTGCCGCGGCCTGATCGCCGAGCTGGGCCTCAAGCCGGTGGTCCGGGTCGACACCGCCGGCGCGGCGGCCGAACTGGCGGAGTCCGGCGACCGCTCGCGGGCCGTCATCGCGTCGGAGCTGGCCGGCGAGCTGAACGGCCTGGCGTCGCTGCGGGCCGACATCGAGGACGCCGCCCACAACACCACGCGGTTCCTGCTGATGGCGCGCCAGCCGATCGTGCCGCATCCCAAGGCGGGGCGGATCATCACCACCTTCGTGTTCCGGGTCCGCAACGTGCCCGCCGCCCTCTACAAGGCGCTCGGCGGCTTCGCCACCAACGGCATCAACATGACCAAGCTGGAAAGCTACATGCTGAACGGGGTGTTCCACGCCACCCAGTTCTATTCCGACGTCGAAGGCCATCCCGAGAACCGCGACCTGCGGCTGGCGCTCGAGGAACTGGAGTTCTTTTCCCACGAGGTCAAGATCCTCGGGGTCTATCCGGCGCATCCCTACCGGTTCATCGACGCGCGCGGATCGGCCAAGGAATAAATCGCCCGCCGTCGGCGCCCGGCGCGACTCCGCTTGACAGTTTGTTAACCCCGTCGCCACAATGATTGATCCGGCATCGTTCCGGATGTCTCGGCGTGCGCGTTTCCTGGACGCCGGCACGCAACCCGATGGGAACGGCGGGCGACGCATGGCGGCCAGCAGCGGCATCAAGCGACAAACGGGGGACGACGCGCTGGGGATTTCACCGGACAGCGTGAAGCTGGCCGGCGAGATCAAGCAGCGCTACCGCACCGGACAGCCGCTCTGTCTGCCGGGCGAGGAAGACCGCATCCTGATGCCCGAGTTCCTGCTCAACGATCAACTCGACCTCAACGGCCTCGAAGACCCGCTGCCGCTGGCCATGATGGCGACCCGCGATCCGGAATCGCCGATGGCCGTCGCCGCCACGGCGCGCCTCGGCCCGCTGGCCCGCGACGTCAAGCTGGTCAACGGCGTGCTGCGCCTGGTCGGCGAGACCAGCCGCCATTCCACGGTCTCCAACTGCGTCGACCTGATCACCGAGAACGCTTTCAACCCCGGGGCGATCGCGGCGGTGCGCCGCCACGCCTCGAAGGTCATCGTGCAGACCCGCAAGCAGTACACCACCGCGTTGCGCCACAATCTGCAGGCGCTGCTCGACGGGGCGATCGCGCCGCGTCAGTTCGTGCGCGAGTTCTTCGAGTTGACCGAGGCGGGCAACCTGCGCCACGACGTGCGGCGCAAGCTGGTCGCCAGTCTGCTGCTGTCACCGACCATCCGCCCGGGCATCAAGTTCCTGTTCCTGGAGAATTTCGACCGCCTTCCGACGGCCACCCGATGCCACGTGATCTCCGAGGTGCTGCGGTCCGGGGACAGCCCGCACGTGGAAATCATCAAGGAGGAACTCAAGTGGATCGTTCAGCAAGGGCAGCTCAACGCCCTCAATGACTGATCGGCCGGCCGGGGCCGCGGCCCCGGTCGATCAGGCGGCGTTGACCGCGCAGGTCTCGCCCTCCACGTCGCCGGTCCCCGATCCCGCCGGGGCGCAGTACAACCCATACAGGGTTTCGATGATCGCTTCCGCTTCCTCCCCGTCCAGGGAGTAATAGACGTTCTGGGCCGAACGCCGGGCCTGTACCAAGCGGTCGCGGCGCAGACGCGCCAAATGCTGTGACAGGGCGGACTGCTTGAGCCCGACAACATCCTCCAACTGGCCGACCGTTTTCTCGCCGCCGGCCAATTGACACAGCACAAGAAGCCGGTGCGGGTTGCTCATCGCCTTTAGCAGTTCGCTGGCCTGGCGTACGTTGGCCTGGAAAATCTCAAGATCCATTTCCCAGCAATCCTCCGAGTTTTATGTTGTGTTTTTTGTTCGGTCTCCCGGCAGACTAGCCGAATAACCATTTTCAGATTAAGAATATAGATGATCCACCGACCTTTGAAAGACCTTTTTTCTCGGACTTGATGTGCGCCGCAAAATGAAATACTATACGGTGTCCCTGGAAGGGATTTGATTCAATTGCGGTTTTCTTCGCAATCCCTTTCGCGAACGATCATTCATTCATGAAAATGTAGTGCATTGCACTATAAATTTATACTAATATAAAAAAAACTAGGCTATGGCCCGATAAAAATGTCAGCTGAACGCATGCCCGCATCCCGGGTCGCCGCCCAGGGTCTGGCCATCGACGAACCGGTATGATTGTCGGGATTCTGCAAGCGGACACCCTGCCGCCGGAGGTCGTTCGGACGCACGGTGATTACGCCGCGATGTTCCGCCGCCTGCTGGTCGCCGCGGCACCCGGGTTCAGGGACCGGGTCTACGACGTCCACGCCGACCGTTTCCCGGACTCGGTCACCGCCTGCGACGGGTGGCTGGTGACCGGATCGCGCAAGTCGGCCTACGACCCCGATCCCTGGATCCGCCGTCTCGAGGCCTTCCTCCAATCCGCCACCCAAGCCGGCGTGCCGACCATTGGAATCTGCTTCGGCCATCAGGTGATGGCCCAGGCGTTCGGCGGCCGGGTCGAAAAGGCGGCGGGCGGATGGGGGTTCGGACGGCATTGCTACCGGCTCGACCGGCGCCTTGCCTGGATGGACGATGGACCGGGCACCCTGTGCCTCAACGCCCTGCATCGGGACCAGGTGGTCATTGCGCCGCCCGGCGCGACGGTGTTCGCGTATTCCGATTTCTGCCCCTGCGCGGGAGTCGCCTACCCGCAGCCGGCGATCTCGCTGCAGGCGCATCCGGAATTCACACATGCATATACGTCGGCGACGCTTCGCCGGCTGGCCGGCCGTCTCCTCCCCGGGGACGAGGCCATGGCTCGCGCGGCCGAGCTGGATCGTCCGGAGACGACGACCGACGCGTCACGCGTCGGCGCCTGGATGACCGGCTTTCTCGGTTTCTGAACGCAACGCCGTTGCCTTATGGGCACCTTCTGTAATTCGTCAACGGTTCGGGTATTGGGGCCGTGATTGGCCTTTATTGAGGGTGGCGGAAGCGGGTGAACTGCGTTACGGTGTCGCACAGTAATCCTTTTGGACAGGAAGTCGGGGACTGAACCATGGGCGGCGAGTCCATCAAGCTGGGCCTGATGGTGCCGCTGTCCGGAGCCGCCGAGGCCTATGGCACCGAAATTCTGCGGGCGGCGTGCAAGGCGCGCGACGAGGTCAACGGCGCCGGCGGGATCCTCGGGTACCCGCTCGAAATGGTCATGGTCGACGACGGCAGCCGCACCGAAACCGCCATCGCGGCGGCGGAGAGCCTGGTCGACACCTTCGGATGCGTGGCCTTGCTCGGCAACGTCCTGTCCAATACCCGCATCGCGGTGTCGCAGCTGGTCTCCGAGCCGCGACGGATACCCTTGCTCGGGTACTCCCTCAACGAAGGCAGCCTGTCGAGCCCCCTTTTCTACAGCTTCGGCGCCCTGCCCAACCAGCAACTCGGCGCCGCCCTGCCCTACGTGGTGGAAACCCTGGGGCCGAAGGTGTTCTTCGTCGGCAGCAACCACGAATGGCCGCGCGGCGCCATCGCCGCCGCCGCCGCCATCCTTCGGTCGGCCGGCGGCGAACTGGTCGGCGAGGTCTACACGGACGACATGGCGGAGATCGGCGGCACGCTGGATCGCCTGGCGCGTTCCGGGGCCGACGTGTTCGTGCCGGTGTTCGCCGGACAGCGCCAGATCGAACTCCTGCGGCAGCTGCACCGCCACGGACAGGCCTCCCGGACCGCCGTCCTGGCCGGGCACCTCACCGAATCGCTGAGCCGCTTCCTGAGCCCGGAGGCCCGCCACGGCCTGTACGCCGTCAACAGCTATTTCATGACCCTGGGCACCCCGCGCAACCGGGACTGGCTGGCCGGACTCCGGAACATGCCCGAGACGAGCGGCCTGGCGCCGCGCGGAGGCACGCCGATGAGCCATTTCGGCGAAAGCGCCTACATCGCCATCCACGCGTTCGCCTGGGCGGCCAATCGGACCGGGGAAACCGACGGCGAGATCATCGCCGAGGCCTTGGCGGGGTTTGAAATGACCGCCCCTCAGGGCCATGTAAGGATGGACCCGAACACCCGCAACCTGGTCGTGAACAGCTACCTGGGACGATGCCGGGCCGACGGGATGTTCAATATCCTGCGCGCCTTCGGTTCGATCAGGCCGCAGGTCCCGGACCGCTATCTCGCCGACGCGCGCAAGGGCGCCGCGTCCATGCTACGGACCGCGAAGCCCGGACCGACCGCCACCCGCCCCGCCGCGCTCCCGATCGCCATCATCGAGCCGGACGGCACGGTTGGCCATGCCAACCGTGCCTTTCGGGCGCTTTGGGTCGGAGATATGGTCCGCACCGGCATGCTGGCGAGAGACTTGTGGGCCGACCCGCAGGCGTTCGAACGCCTGTGCCGGGAGATCGCCGACGCCGGAACGGAACGGAGCGCCACCCTTAAGGCCGGCAACCTCGATGGGACGACGCTCAGCCTCACATGCACCCTTGACCCGGTCGGCGGGGATGACTCAGCCCCAAGGCGCGTCGTGCTGGTCTGTTCAGCCCCCAGACTCCCGGACTCCGACCCGGCGCATCTGGACCAAATCCTCTCGGTCGCCGACGTGGCGGTGATCGCCACCGACGAGGACGGCATCATCCAGCACGTCAACGCCGGCGCGACGGAGATGTTCGGCTACTCCCGCCCGAGCATGCTGGGCCTGTCGGTCCATATGCTGCTGCCGCCGCAAATGCGCGACCGACACCGTCGTCTGCTCGGATCGTTCCTCCAAGCCGAGGAGCGCGAGGCCTTGATGAGCCAGCGCCGCGACGTCATGGGCTATCGGCAGAACGGCTCCACGTTCCCGGCCGAGGCCAGCCTCGCCAAATTCATGGTCAACGGGAAACGGATTCTCGTCGCCACCCTGCGCGACATCTCCGAACGCAAACGCCACGAGGACGAGCTGCTGCGCCGCGCCACCCACGACCCGATGACCGGCCTGCCGAACCGCCACCTGTTCCGCAAGCGCCTGTCCAACGCCCTGAAACGGTGGCGGAACACGGGGGGCGACCCGGTCACGTTGTTCATGATCGACCTGGACCGGTTCAAGGTGATCAACGACACCGCCGGGCATCGGCTGGGAGACCGCCTGCTCAAGAATGTTGCCGATCGCCTGATGGAACTGGCCGGCCGCGGCCGCACGTTCGCCCACCTGGGGGCCGACGAATTCGCCCTCATATGCGAGCAGCCCCATGATCTCGGTGACCTTGCCGGCCTCGCCGGACGTCTGGTGGACGCCCTGCGCCAGCCGTTCGAACTGGACGACCGCCTGTTCGGGATCGCGGCAAGCGTCGGCTTCGCCCGAAATCAGGACGCCGGAACGGGCGCCGACGACCTGATCCGCGACGCCACGACCGCCATGCGCGACGCCAAGGCGCGGGGCGGCAACGGGTGGCGGTTCTTCTCGGAGGACCTGGAAGAGGCCTCGCGGCGTCAGCTGCGCATCATCGAGGGGCTCGACCTGGCGCTGGACCGCCGTGAGCTCAACATCCTTTACCAGCCGATCGTGTCGACCTGGGACGGCACCATCGTCGGCGCCGAGACATTGCTGCGATGGACCCCGGAGTTCGGCCAGGTGGGGCCCGATCAGTTCGTGCCGATCGCCGAATCCACCGGCGCCATCCTGCGCATCGGGCGCTGGGTGTTCGAGCAGGCCTGCGCGACCGAGGTCCGGCTGCGCGAGGCGTTCGGCGACGCCGCCCCCTACCTGACCGTCAACATCTCGGTGCGCCAGCTCATCGACCCCGACCTGGTGAGCGACTTCAACGCCGCCATCATCGATCGCGGCGCCGACCCGCAGCGGATCGTCCTCGAACTGACCGAAACCTCGCTGACCGTGGACGCGGACTCCGATCTCAACGTGCTCGACCGGCTGTGCGACCTCGGACTCCGGATCGCGATCGACGATTTCGGCACCGGATATTCGTCGCTTCTGCAACTCCTGAGGCTGCCCATCTCCACCGTCAAGATCGACCGCGAGTTCATCGACGGCATGGACCGGCGCCGGGATTCGCGGCTCATCACCCGGACGATCACCAAGATGGCCAAGGAACTGGGAAAGGACCTGGTCGCCGAAGGCGTGGAGACCCGGGCCCAGTTGGAGCAGCTCCGCAACATGGGCTGCGACCGCGTGCAGGGATACCTCTTCTATCGTCCGCTGACCGAGCCCGACCTTTTCCAGGCACTCCGCAACAAACCGACGGCACGCCTCGCGCCGGCCCTGGAGCTGCGCTACTTGATCTATATCAGCCAAGCGCGCCGGCCGCTCGGCCGCGACGATCTGGTTCGGATCCTGGACGCCTCGCGGCAGTTCAACGCGCGCAACGGCATCACCGGCTTCCTCGTCTATCGCCACGGACGGTTCATGCAGATGCTCGAGGGCCCGGTGGAGACCGTCGACGAGCTGATGGACCGGATCGTCAGGGACGACCGCCACCGTGACGTGCGCATGGTGGTGCACGGACTCACGCGCCGCCGCCTGTTTCCCGACTGGAGCATGGGATTCCGGGACATGGAGACCCTGGACGGCGATTTTCCCGGCTTCGAGGCCTGGCGCCAGGGGACGGCGGATCTCCTGGAATGGGCCGACGACGCCCGCATCTGCTTCGACCTGTTCGAGGCGCTGAGCATCTGCGGCCACGATCCGGAGAGCGGACCGGTCAGGCGTTCGGCAGCGAAATCTTGAGACCGTATTTCTTGAACACCGGCCGCAGGTTCTCGATCAGGCGCCGCTTGGGCGCCGGCCGGTGGTCGGCGAACCGGCGCGCCGCCTTGCGCGGCGACAGGGCGAGGGCGACCAGCACCGCCGCCTGGGTGATGTGAAAGCTGAACGGGGTCAGCTTCCGGGACACCGTTCCGGTGGCGTCCTTACGTTTCATGCGCGCCTTGCGCTCGGCCACGAAATGGCGGTGCAGGTGGGAGATCAACTCGACCACGAACCCTTTCGGCAGGCTGCCCGGGTCCACCTCCATCTCCATCAGGCGGCTTTCCAGGACGTCCTTGTGGGACCGCGGGCGCAGGATTCCGATCTCCCATTTGCCGCCGCTTGGTGGGTTCTGCATGGCGCGTCCGCTTTCAGTCCAGGGGATACGAGACCAGGCCGTCGGCCAGCTTGGGTTCGAACCATGTGGATTTCGGCGGCATCACCTCGTCCGCCTCGGCCACCGCCATCAATTCGTCCATCGAGGTGGGAAACAGGCTGAACGCCGCCGCCCAGCCGTCCCGGTCCACCCGCTGTTCCAGCACCCCGAGGCCGCGGATGCCGCCCACGAAATCGATCCGCGGGTCGCGCCGCGCGTCGGTGACGCCGAGGAGCGGTTCGAGCAGCCGGTGCGCCAGGATCGAGACGTCGAGCGATTCGCGCGGATCGTCGGACGGCGGCGTCAGGGCCCGCAGGCGATACCAGCGTCCGCCCATGTACAGTCCGAATTCCGCCTTGGCGCGCGGCCGCACCGCCGCCTCGGACGGCTCGACCGAAAACCGCTCGCGGATCCTGTTCAGGAAGGCGTCGGCCGACAGGTCGCCGAGGTCGCGGATCACCCGGTTGTAGTCCAGGATCCGCATCTGGTCGCTGGGGAACGACACCGCGAGGAAGGACTCGTAGACTTCGTCGCCGCGCTGGTAGGGATTGCTTTCGCGCCGCATGGCGGCGACCCGCGAGGCGGCGGCCGAGCGATGATGCCCGTCGGCGATGTAGACCGCCTTCATGGCCTCGAACAGCTTGCCGACCCGCGCCAGGGTGGCGGCGTCGGACAGCGCCCAGACGGCGTGCTCGACCATGTTCTGATCGGTCACCGCGTAGTCCGGCGCGCTCTCCGTGGCGCCGCGCAGCACGTCGTCCAGGTGCGCATTGGGCCGATGCGCCAGCAGGACCGGGCCGGTCTGCGCGTTGACCACGTCGATCTGGCGCACCCGGTCGTCCTCCTTGGCCGGCCGGGTCAGTTCGTGACGGCGGATCCGGTTGCTGTCGTAGGCGGCCACCGATGCGGCGCCGACCACGCCGATCTGTTCGTGATCTTCCGACTTCAAGCGGTAGACATAGAAGCTGGGCGCCGGGTCGCGCACCAGCACGCCGCGATCGACCAGACGGGTCAGGTTCTCGGCTCCGGTGGTGTAGACCTCGTCGGCGTAGGGATCGGTGCCTTCGGGCAGGTCGATCTCCGGCCGCGAGATGTGCAGGAAGCTCCAGGGCTTCCCCTTGGCAAGGTCGCGCGCCTCCTCGAAGCTCACCACGTCGTAGGGCGGCGCGGCCACGTCGGCGGCGTACTCGGGCAGCGGCCGCAGGCCGTTGAAGGCCCTCATCAAAGGCGGCGACGCGGTCTTCGGTTTCTCGGACAAGGTGTCTCCCCCAGGAGTTTCGACGCCGCGTCGCGGTTCGACGAGTCGGCGGAACTATAACAAAGTTTTTTACACTTGCGAGCGGATCAAGCGACAGTTCCCTTACGCAGGACCCGGCGCCACCTACTCGGCGGCGGCCACGTCGGGCAGCGCGGCCAGCGAACGGTCGAGGGCCGTCTGGTCGTAGTCGCGGTCCTGCAGCCTGCCATCGAAGAAATCGGTGTAGGCCTGCATGTCGAAATGTCCGTGACCGGACAGATTGAACAGGATCGCCCGCGACCTGCCCTCGGCCTTGCAGCGCAATGCCTCGTCGACCGTCTCCTTCACGGCGTGGGTCGATTCCGGCGCCGGCACGATGCCCTCGGCGCGCGCGAACAGGACCCCGGCCTCGAAGCAGCCGAGCTGATGATGCGACACCGCCTCGATCAGGCCCAGGTGCAGCAGGTGGCTGACGATCGGTCCCATGCCGTGGTAGCGCAGGCCGCCGGCATGGAACCCCGGCGGCATGAAGGAGGCGCCCAGGGTGTGCATCTTGACCAGCGGGGTCAGGTGCGCGGTGTCGCCGAAATCGTAGGCGAAGCGGCCGCGGGTCAGGGTCGGGCAGGCGGCCGGCTCGACGGCGACGATGCGCGGCGACATCTGGCCCGCGATCTTCCTGCCGACGAACGGGCTGGCCAGGCCGGCGAAGTTGGAGCCGCCGCCGGCGCAGCCGATCACCACGTCCGGCTGGTCGCCGGCCATGTCCATCTGTTCCAGGGCCTCCAGGCCGGTCACCGTCTGGTGCAGCAGCACGTGGTTGAGCACGCTGCCCAGGGAATACCTGGTGTCGTCGCGTTGCGCCGCCATCTCCACCGCCTCCGAAATGGCGATGCCGAGGGCGCCGTTGGAGTCCGGGTCGGCCTCCAGGATCGCGCGGCCGGCCGCCGTCTCGGTCGACGGGCTGGGCACGCAGCGGGCGCCGTAGGTCTCCATCAGGGCGCGCCGGTAGGGCTTCTGGACGTAGGACACCTTGACCATGTAGACGTCCACCTCGAGCCCGAAGATATGCCCGGCGAAGGCGAGCGACGATCCCCACTGGCCGGCCCCGGTCTCGGTGGTCAGGCGCTTGACCCCTTCCTCCTTGTTGTAGAAGGCCTGGGCGACGGCGGTGTTGGGCTTGTGGGAGCCGGACGGGCTGACCCCCTCGTACTTGTAGTAGATGCGGGCCGGGGTATCGAGCGCCTTCTCCAGGCGGCGCGCCCGGTACAGGGGCGATGGCCGCCACTGCTTGTAGATCTCGCGCACCGGCTCCGGAATCTCGATCTCGCGCTCGGTCGCCATCTCCTGGGCGATGCAGGCCATGGGGAACAGGGGCGCCAGGTCGTCCGGACCGACCGGCCGCCCGGTCCCCGGATGCAGCACCGGCGCCATCGGCTCCGGCAGGTCGGCCATCACGTTGTACCAGGCTCGCGGAATACGGTTTTCCGGCAACAGATACTTGACGGTGTCGTCGCCCATCGTTCCCCTCTAACGGCTTTCTTCGCGGCCGCCGTCGCGCCGCCGACGGGGGCGCCGGCCGGCGACCGCCCCGCCTCCATAGCATTTCACCGACCCGGTTTCATCATCGAATTCCGGCCCCCGGCGAGGTGGCGATGCAGCAGCCACGGGGTGACGACCCACCAGGCCCGCAGACCGAGCACCCGCTTCACCGCCTCGACGCAGGTGTAGGGGCGGATCGGCGCCAGGCGCGGCGGCGCCCGGGCGATCCGGGTCACCACCACCCGATGCCCGCGCGACCGCAGCCAGCCGGCCAGATCGGCCGCCGGGTCCGCCTTCAGGACGCGCACCACCGTCTGCTGGACCAGCGGATCGACCAGCACCCAGTCGTCGCCGCAACGCACCACCACGTAACAGTGCCGAAAGCCGCGCCGCAGCCAGCGCAACCACCGAATGCCGCTCCGGTCCACGAACCCGACCAGGGCGTCGCCATCCCGCCACACCCTCATCCGACGATGCCCTTGGTCTTGAGCGGCGTGGTCAGGGCGTCGACCGCCTCGTCCCACATGCGGGCCGCCCATTCCTCCTCGCGCGCCCGTGAATCCGGCGGTCGGCCGGCACGGCCGTAGCGGGCCAGCACGCGCAGATGCGACGCTTCCAAGCGGCCGCGCAGGCGCAGCCCCATGACCGCCCGGTAGATGTCGTCCGGCTCGCACGGCCGCTCGCGATCGGTCAGGTTGTCGAGCCGCGCGCCCTCGGTGCGGCGGGCCTGGCATTGGACGAACCAGAACCATGCCTCCTCGGCATCCGTGAACGGCACGGCACGGCGGCGGGGAATGGGGCGCGGACCCAGCTTGCGGGTGGGCATGGGAACATGCTCCCATATGCATTTTAGAACGAAACACAACCATATCCAACATAAATAGGTATAATAGCCTTTGTCAATCCTTTTTTGCGTTATTTTCCTAATGCCACCCTAGAATGATTGTGAGAACATGTTCCCATTATGCGGCATTCAGACGTATGGCGGGCCATCGACCGCCTGGCCGAGGAACACGGCTATTCGGCGTCCGGCCTGGCGCGCAAGGCGGGCCTGGATCCGACCACCTTCAACAAGAGCAAGCGCACCACCCGCGATGGCAAGCTGCGCTGGCCGAGCACCGAGAGCGTCGCCAAGATCCTGACGGCGACCGGGGCGACGATCGGCGAGTTCGTGTCCTACCTGGGCGAGCCGGGTCAGGTCGGAGTGTTCCGCAACGTTCCGCTGATCGGCTTCGCGCAGGCCGGCGACGCCGGGTTCTTCGACGACGCCGGCTATCCGGTGGGCGGCAGCTGGGATGAGATTCCGTTCCCGGAGGTCGGCGATCCGGCCTGCTACGCCCTGGAGATCGCCGGCCATTCCATGGCGCCGGTGTATCGCGACGGCGACCGCATCCTGGTGTCGCCGGCCGCCGCCGTGCGGCGCGGCGACCGGGTGGTGGTGAAGACCCGGCACGGCGAGGTGATGGCCAAGGAACTGGCCCGCATGACGGCGCGCCGGCTGGAACTGAAGTCGCTCAATCCGGAGCACCCGGACCGCGAGGTGCTGACCGAGGACGTGGACTGGATCAGCCGCATCGTGTGGGCCAGCCAGTAGCGCGCTCCGCGCACCCCTGGGCTTGACGGGATGCCACAACGGCGAACGCCGCCCGAGGCGGGCGGCGTTCGTGGTCACGGGCCGTGCATCGGGAAGGCGGGCGGCGCCGCCTCCCTCGACGGCGAAATCAGGCGCTCAGGCTCCAGACGTCGGGCGCCTGGCTCACCCGGTCGGCGAACCTCTGGCGCTCGGCCTCCAGTTCCGGCGGCAGGCGGTCGCCGAACTTGGCGAAGTGGGCCTTGATCTCCTCGACCTCGGCCAGCGCGCCGTCCTTGTTGATGTCGGTGATCGACAGGAACTGCTCGCGGGTGAAGTTCAGACCGGTCCAGGTGATGTCCTCGTGCTTCGGCATCAGACCGAACGGGCTCTCCACCGCGTCCGCCCGGCCGCGCACACGGTCCACCACCCACTTCAGCACCCGCATGTTCTCGCCGAATCCCGGCCAGATGAACTTGCCGTTGGCGTCCTTGCGGAACCAGTTGGTGCGGAAGATCTTCGGCAGCTCCAGGTCTTTCTGGCCCATCGCGATCCAGTGCGCCCAGTAGCTCCCCATGTGGTAGCCCATGAACGGCAGCATGGCCATCGGATCGCGGCGGATCGCCGCCTGGCCGATCGCCGCCGCGGTGGCCTCGGAGCCCATGGTCGCCGCCATGAACACCCCGTGGTTCCAGTCGAACGACTCGTAGACCAGCGGGAAGGTCGTCGACAGGCGGCCGCCGAACAGGAACGCCGAGATCGGCACCCCCGCCGGGTCCTCCCACGCCGGGTCGATGGTCGGGCACTGCCCGGCCGGCGCCGTGAACCGGCTGTTCGGGTGCGCCCCCGCGGTCTCCGAGGCCGGCGTCCAGTCGTTGCCCTTCCAGTCGATGCCGTGCGCCGGCGGATCCCCGTCCATGCCTTCCCACCACACGTCGCCGTCGTCGGTCAGCACCACGTTGGTGTAGATGCAGTTGCCCTTCTTCAGGGTTTCCATGGCCATCGGATTGGAAGTGTAAGCCGTGCCCGGCGCGACGCCGAAGAAGCCGTATTCCGGGTTGATCGCCCGCAGGGTGCCGTCCGGACCCGGCTTGATCCAGGCGATGTCGTCGCCCACCGTCCACGCCTTCCAGCCCTCGAAGCCCTCCGGCGGCACGATCATCGCCAGATTGGTCTTGCCGCAGGCCGACGGGAAGGCCGCCGCCAGGTAGGTCTTCTCGCCCTCCGGGCTCTCAAGCCCCAGGATCAGCATGTGCTCGGCCAGCCAGCCCTCGTCCCGGGCCATGGTCGAGGCGATGCGCAGCGCCAGGCACTTCTTGCCCAGAAGCGCGTTGCCGCCGTAGCCCGATCCGTAGGACCAGATCTCGCGGGTTTCCGGATAGTGCACGATGTACTTGTTGGAAATGTCCCCCTCGCAGGGCCACGACACGTCGGCCTGGCCGGGCTCCAGGGGCGCCCCCACCGAGTGGATGCAGGGCACGTACTCGCCGTCCTCGCCGAGCACGTCCAGCACCGCCTTGCCCATGCGGGTCATGATGCGCTGGTTCACCACCACATAGGCGGAGTCGGTGATCTCGATGCCGATATGGGCGATCGGCGACCCCAGCGGCCCCATGGAGAACGGGATCACGTACATGGTCCGTCCCTTCATGCAACCGTCGAAGCGCTCGTTCAGAATCGCCCGCATTTCCGCCGGCGCCATCCAGTTGTTGGTCGGCCCCGCGTCCCCTTCGTTCTCCGAGCAGATGTAGGTCCGCTCCTCGACCCGGGCCACGTCCGACGGATGCGACCGGGCCAGATAGCTGTTCGGCTGCTTCTCCGGGTTCAGCCGGATGAAGGTGCCGCCGTCCACCAGCAACTGGCAGAGCTCGTCGTATTCCTCCTGTGAGCCATCACACCAACGAACGGCGTCGGGCTTGCACAACGCCGCCATTTCCTCCACCCAAGCCAGCAGCTTGGCGTTCTTGGTCATTTCAGTCCCTGTCTGAATCATGGTGTCCTCGTCCCAAGCGGTTGAAGCGTCGTCCGGACAATTTTACAGTCCATTTTGTGTTTTTTTGGCGATATGCCAGACCCGGCTATTCGCGTTAATTGAAAGTGCGGAACGTGATGGGAAATATACTCCGTGTGCCGCCGGCCGGCAACCAGACTCGACGGCACGGCCGCATTTCTGGAGGCGCCTAGTGCAGCGATCCAAGCGAAAGATTCGGGAGAAGGTCGGCATTCGTTTGGTGAATCGCTGCACAAACAAATGCTTGGCTAGAGCGCCGGGCCGACAAAAGGTGCACCTTTTGTCGGAGTCGGTGCACTAGAATCGTTCGCTTCCTTTTCAAGCATATAGAAACGGCCGAGCCAAGACGAGGACGCCGGTTTCCGCACCCCGACCGCGACTCGATGCATCGGACTCACGGCGTCGCGCGTTCGCCAAAAACGGTCAACACATCGACCCCGAGGTTCGACAGGACAATGTAAAGCACGACCAGTGTGACGGAATACAGCAGGGTGGCGACCATCGAAGGCCAGACGCCGCGCCAGAACTGGCCGCGAAGGGCGTTCCTGATGATTGCGGGTTCCGCCTCCCGAAGCACCTCGCCGGCGTACTCGGCCAGAATGTTTCGTGCCTCGGACCTCAATCCCTCGATTCGGGATGGCGTCCATGTCCGGACATAGGTGGCGAGTTCCTCGTCTTCGGGACCACGGCTGTGTCTCTCATAGAAAGAGGACACCCACTCACGTTTCGCGTGTTTGTACAGCCCATAGGCGATCACACCCTGGAGCGCTTCCTGCGTATTTTCGGGATCGTCGACAAGGATTTCGTATAAGGGGTTATAGGACCAAACGTCCCCCGGCATCACGCAGCCGTATCCTCAAGCCTGCGAAAGGCCGCGCTCAGACGCGCGCCGGCTTTTTTCGTCGCCTTCCGATACACCCGTCCGCTCAGGACATGCGCGATCCGGCCATCCGGAAGCAGGACATGGCGCACCACACCCTTGTCCAGGCCGTGCCCGAAGCGACCGACAACGAAAGTCCCGGATTTGATGAGCTTGGTCATCTTGTGCCCACGCTTGCCAGAGATTACCATGCCATCCCAGTATATGCCATCAACCACCACGCGTGTCCATCGCCTCCCATTGTATCCCGGTTTCCTCTCCCATCATTCATCCCGGCCTTGGCGGAGCGTTCCGTCGCTTCCCTTCACGATGCGCCGGCGCTACAAGAGACCGATGAACGACCCGAGGCGCCGCCGCTGGCGGCCGTTCGCCCTGCTGGCCCTGCCCTTGCTGGCCGCCGCCTGCGGTCCGAAGCCGCCGACCGATTCGTTCTCCGCCAACCTGGACGGCGCCTGCAATCCCTACGATCCCTACGACCGCCTTGCCGCCCTGATCGCGCCGCGGTCGTTCTGGCTGGACGCCTATTACGACATGGTCGGGTTCATCAAGGCGGGGGAGGGCAACCTGCGGACCTCGCAGCAGTTCCTGACCGAGAACCGGTCGGGACGCGGCCAGTACCGGGCCCTGGTCCTGCAGCGGGCGCGCGAGTTGGGCTATTCTCCGGCCCGCACCCGCCGCATGCTGGACGACAACATGGCGGCGTTCGAGCGGCAGGCCGTGGACTACAAGCGCAGCATCGAGCAGCAACGCCTGGAACTGGCCTGGGCCAGCCGGTGCCGGCAGGTCGCGGAAGCCCGCCTCGACGCCCTTGGGGTCGCCGCCCAACAGCGGGCGGCGGCGGCGCCCGGCTCGCGCAAGAAGATCGAAATGACCTACCGGGACCTGCTGGAGATCCGCAACCTCACGGTGGAGCAGGCGCGGCGCCTGGGCGCCGAGACCACCCTGCGCAAGGCGGACCTCCGCCGCGCCCTGGAGGCGCAAGGGGTGCCGCGCGACATCCGGGAGGAGATCCTCTCGGCGTTCGACGACACCGCCGGCCCCTCACGTTGAGAGATAGCGCCGCAGGTAGTCCATCGCCTCGTTGACCTGCGCCATCCGCTCGTGGCTCCCGTAGGCGCCGTCCGGGTGATGGATGGTCGCCATCATGCGGAAGCGGGCGTTCAGTTCGCGGCGGTCGGGGCGCGCGTTGGGCGGGAACCCGAGCACGTGCAGGGCCCCGGCGCGGCTCTGCACGCCGTCCGGCAAGGGATCGAAGACAAGCACCGCGATCATCGCCCGCAGCCGCTCGATCTCCTCCAGGACCTCCGGCGGCGGCCCGCTGGGGCGCGGCGCCGCCGCCCCCTCGCCCTCCAGACGCACCGCCACCCGGCCGGCGTCCATCGCCAGCGCGATGGCCAGGGCGCGCCGCAGCAGGGTCACCTCGCAGCCGTCCGCCATCCGCACCTGGAGGCGCGGCTTGCGGCGCCAGGGGCGGCCCTGCGACGGTCCGGACTTCAGGGTCACCGTCTCGCGGTCGCCGGGCGGCGGCCCGCCGGGATCGGGATAGGCGCGCACCATGTCCTCCGGCACCGCCAGCAGCACCGAGCGGGCCAGGTCGCCCACGTTGACGCCGCGCCGCTCGGCCAGGGCCAGGGCGGCGTCGCGGAACGCCGAAGCGCAGGGCACGGTATAGGACTTCTTCACGCGCGGCATCGGGCCGGCTTTCGCAAGCTGACGGTCAGTCGTCGATCAAGCGTTTCAGGTAGTCGCCGTAACCGGTCTTGGCGAGGGGCGGGATCAGGGCGCGGATGTGATCCTTGCCGACGAAGCGCTTGTAATAGGCGATCTCCTCCGGACAGGCGATCATCTGGCCCTGCCGGCTCTCGATGGTGCGGACGAATTCGGCCGCCTCCAGCAGGGAATCGTGGGTGCCGGTGTCCAGCCAGGCGTAGCCGCGCCCCATCTTCTCCACATGCAGGTCGCCGCGCGCCAGGTAGGCGGCATTGACGTCGGTGATCTCCAGCTCGCCGCGCGCCGACGGCGTGAGGCCGGCCGCGATGTCGATCACGTCGTTGTCGTAGAAATACAGCCCGGTGACCGCCCAGCTGGATTTCGGCGCCTTCGGTTTCTCCTCGATCGATCGCGCCATGCCGTCGCCGCCGAACGCCCCCACGCCGTAGCGCTCCGGATCACGCACCCAGTAGGCGAACACGGTGGCCCCGGTGGTCCGTGCCGCCGCCGTCTCCAGCAGCGCCGTCATGCCGTGACCGAAAAACAGGTTGTCGCCGAGCACCAGGGCGACGTTGTCGCCGCCGACGAAGTCGCGCCCGATGTGGAACGCCTGGGCCAGCCCTTCCGGCTTCGGCTGCACGGCGTAGGACAGATCGAGCCCCCACTGCGACCCGTCGCCCAGCAGCTTGCCGAACGCCGCCTGGTCCTCCGGGGTGGTGACGATCAGGATGTCGCGGATCCCGGCCAGCATCAGCACGCTCAGCGGATAGTAGATCATCGGCTTGTCGTAGACCGGCATGAGCTGCTTGCTGACCGCCATGGTCAGCGGATAGAGCCGGGTTCCGGACCCGCCGGCCAGGATGATGCCTTTCATCGCGCGGTTTCCTCCTGTTCCAACAGCGCGCCGACCACGCCCCTCAGATCGTCCCGCCAGTCGCGCCGCGGCAGCCCGAAGGTCCGGTCGAACAGGGCGCAGTCGAGCACCGAGTTGGCCGGGCGGGCGGCGGGCAGCGGGTATTCGCTGGACGGGATCGCCGCCACCTCCGGCGTGCGGCCCCACGTGGCGGCCGCCTGGTCGAAAATGGCGCACGCGAACCCGTGCCAGGTGGTCCGCCCCCGGCCGGCGAAGTGGTAGGTGCCCCAGGGGAGGGCACCGGTTTCGGCATAGCGTTCCGCGAGGCCCTGCAACGCCTCGGCGATGGCGCCGGCCCAGGTGGGGCAGCCGTGCTGATCGTCGACCACCCGCAGGTGGTCCCGCCCGGCGCCGACGCGCAGCATGGTGCGCACGAAGTTGTGGCCGTGCGCCGCGTAGACCCAGGCGGTGCGCAGGATGACATGGTGCGCCAGCACCGCGCGCACCCGCCGCTCGCCGTCCTCCTTGGTCCGCCCGTAGGCCCCGAGCGGCGCCACCGGATCGGTTTCCGCGTAGGCGCCGCTCCTGCTGCCGTCGAACACGTAGTCGGTCGAAACGTGAAACAGCGGAATGCCCAGACCGGCGCAGGCGCGGGCCATCTCGGCCGGTCCGTCGGCGTTGACCGCCCGCGCCAGATCCTCTTCCTCCTCCGCCTTGTCGACCGCCGTGTAGGCGGTGGCGTTGATCACCAGGTCCGGCGCCGCGTCGCGCACCGCGCGGTCCGCCGCCCCGGCCCGGGACAGGTCGGCCTCCTCCCGATCGACCACGGTCAGGCGTGTCTCGGCGGACCAGGGACGGCGTCGCAGTTCGCGGCCCACCTGCCCGACGCGTCCGAAGATCAGAGCATGCATGTCACCGCTCCCGGGTCAGGACCTGGCGATACCGAGCCGCTCACCGGCGTAGCGGCCGTCGAGGATCCTTTGCCACCAGTCGCGGTTGGACAGGTACCACGTGACGGTGGCGCGACAAAACCGAGCGACACCAGCAAGATTGCCG
>JANQGL010000486.1 GCA_028277325.1 Magnetospira sp. | reverse complement strand
GATTGACCGGCTATGGCCCCCTCAATCGCCGGGCGGGTTCCTCCGGAACCCTTGGCTTTCGGCGCCGTAAGCGCCGGCCCGCGCTTGCGGGCTCCCAAGATGATTGTCTACAGGCCCTAGACCACTTGGCGGTCGTGCCGGCCTGATTTCGAGGCATGTGGCGCGTTTTCCGCAGGCTGGGAGGGAAGATCAGCCCTCAAGACGCTCTCAGAACCCTCCGCCCGATTGCCCTGGTCTACACCCCGAGGTACCTGTGCTGCAGCGACCGGTCGGCCAGCAGGGCGGCGGACTCCCCGGTCCACACCACCCGCCCCTTCTCCATCACGTAGTGGCGGTCGGCGATGCGGGCCATCGCCTCCGGATGCCGGTCGACCACCAGGATCGCCTGCCCGGCCTCCTTGAGGTTGGTTTCCAGCACCGTCCAGATCTCCTCGCGGACCATCGGCGCCAGTCCCTCGGTGGCCTCGTCGAGCAGCATGAACAGCGGATTGGTCATCAGGGCGCGGCCGATCGCCAGCATCTGCTGCTCGCCGCCCGACAGGGTGCGCGCGTACTGGGTTCGCCGCTCGGCGAGGCGCGGGAACAGGGCCATCACCCGGTCGGCCGTCCACGGATCGGCGGCGCCGCTCCGGTTGGCGGCGGTGGCCACCAGGTTCTCGTGGACGGTGAGATTGGGGAACACCTGCCGCCCCTCGGGCACGTAGCCGATGCCGCGCCGGGCGATGCGGTGGGTCGGCCGGCCGACGACGGCGATCCCGTCGAGGCGGATGTCGCCGCCCCACACCTTGACCAGCCCCATGATGGCGCGCAGGGTGGTCGTCTTGCCCATCCCGTTGCGCCCCATCAGGGTCACCACCTCGCCGTGATCCACGTGCAGGTCGACCCCGAACAGCGCCTGGCTGGTCCCGTAGCCGCCGGTCACCTCGCGCATCTCCAGCAGCCGCCGGCTCACCGGTCGTCCCCCAGGTAGGCCCGCCGCACCTCGCGGTCGGCCCGGATCGCGGCCGGCGGCCCGCAGGCGACGGCATGGCCCTTGACCATCACCGTGATCTCGTCGGCCAGGGCGAACACCACGTCCATGTCGTGCTCGACCAGCAGCAGGGTGATCTCCCCCTTCAAGGGTGCCAGCAGGTCCATCAGGCGGCGGGTCTCGCGGCCGCCGACCCCGGCCATCGGCTCGTCGAGCAGCAGCATGCGCGGCCCGGCGGCCAGCGCCATGGCGATCTCCAGTTGTCGCTTCTCGCCGTGCGCGAGGCCGCCGGCCACCATGTCGCGCCGGTCGTCCAGGCCGACCCGGTCGAGCAGGGCGCGGGCCGGATCGCGCAGCGCCGGATCGCGGCGGGCCGCCCGCCAGGCCCCGAAGCAGCTCCGGGACCGCACCTGCACCGCCAGCGCCACGTTGTCCAGGGCCGTGAAATCGGGGAACAGGCTGGTGATCTGGTAGGACCGTTGCAGCCCGAGGCGGGCCCGCGCGTGGACCGGCAGCCGGGTGACGTCGCGGCCGTCGAACAGGATGCGCCCGGCATGCGGCGCCAGCTCGCCCGACAACTGGTTGATGGCGGTGGTCTTGCCGGCCCCGTTGGGGCCGATCAGGCCGTGCACGGTGCCGCGTTGCACGGTCAGGTTCAGGTCGTCGGAGGCGGCCAGGGCGCCGAACCGGCGG
>JANQGL010000201.1 GCA_028277325.1 Magnetospira sp. | reverse complement strand
AGGTCGGAGGCCCCGTCGGCGCCGCCGACGCCGATTTCCGGCAGGTCGGCGAGGGACAGGATCCGGCTGGCGATCTCCTTCGGCGGCAGCACCATGTCGACGGCGCCGGTGTCGATCGCCGAACGCGGCATGCCGTCGTACTTGGCGGTCTCCGGAGTCTGCACCAGCACGGTGCCGCCGGCCGCCTTGATGGCCTTGACGCCGACCGCCCCGTCGCTGCCGGTGCCCGACAGGATGACGCCGACCGCGAGGTCGCCCAGCTCGTCGGCCAGGGAGCGGAAGAACATGTCCACCGAGGGTTTCGGGACCACCTTCTCCGGCGGTTCGAGAAGCTGGAAAACCCCTTCATGCAAGCGCACGTTGTGGTTGGCCGGGGCGACGTAGATGACGTCCGGGACCGGGATCTCATCGTGCTTGACTTCCTGCACCGCCAGCGGCGTATCGCGGCCGAGGAGCTGCACCAGCATGGACCGGTAATGGGGCGAAAGGTGCTGGATCACCACGAAGCTGCAATCCGAGCCGATCTCGATCGACCCGATCATGCTGGTGAGCGCTTCCAGTCCGCCGGCCGACGATCCGATGCCCACGATCGGCCAGGTAATGAGCTTTTGCCTCTGGTTCTCGGAATCCACAACGGTGTCGCTTCGGCCGTTTTCGTTGGTGGCGCAACGCTCCCTTCAAGAACCGCCGCGCCACGGTCTCATCCCCCTGGATACTCTAATGTTAGCACTTTCCGGTATAGCCGCAATACTTGCCATTCGGGGTGTCTCGAATTTGCCTCAGAGCAGCCCGCGCACCGGTTTGCCGAGGGCGATCCTGCCGTCCACGGTGAAGGCCTCGTGATTCTTCTCGATCGCCGAGGGATCGTATAGGTAGTTGACCATCATGCAGAACGACTGCTTGTGGCCTTTCGACGAGCAATCGCCTTGCCAGTTGATTCGCTCCAGGCTGGCGCCGTTGCCGAGGTGGAAGCGGGCCACCGGATCGAGCGGCCGGCCATCGCGCTTGATTCCGCTGAGGTACCGCGCGCAGACACCCATCAGGAGCGGCTTGACCGTCTCGTCCGCCTCCTCCGCGGTCCGCGGCTCGGCCTCCCGGAAGCGTTGGTAGTGGGCCGCCGACTCCTCGGACAGGCCGAGCGCCGCGATCGCGTCGTCGACCGGCGTATTGCGGACCCAGCCGGCCAGGCTGGGGATCGGCGACAGGGTGGCGAAGGTGGTGATCCGCGGCAGTTCCCGCTTCAGTTCCAGCACCACCTGCTTGATCAGGAAATTGCCGAACGAGATGCCGACCAGGCCGGCCTGGCAGTTGCTGATCGAATAGAAGTTGGCGGTGTCGGCGGCGCTCACGTCGTCGGTCGGCTCGGAGTGCAGCAGGTCCTGCACCGAGGCGGCCAGCTTGCGGGTCAGCGCCACCTCGACGAAGATCAGGGGCTCGCCGGGCAGCGCCGGGTGGAAGAACGCGAAGCAGCGGCGGTCGGCCTCCAGGCGCCGCCGCAGGTCGGCCCAGTCGCGGATCTCGTGCACCGCCTCGTACTTGATGATGCGCTCCAGGATGGCGGCCGGGGTCGACCACGAGATGCGCTCGATCTGCAGGAAGCCGCGGTTGAACCAGGCCTCGAACAGGTGCCGGAAGTCGGCGTCGACCACCGACAGGCTGGGGTCGTCGCGCAGGAAGCCGAGCAGGTCGGAGCGCATGTCGAGCAGGGCGGCGGTGCCGCCGGGGGCCATGTTCATGGCCTTGATGAGGGTCTGGCGGGGCGCCGTGGCGACCCGCTCCAGGGCCAGCCGGTTGTCGCGGCCGGGCGCCGCCTGGTAGGTGGCGATGGCCGCCGCGAGGCGCTCCGGGTCGGGTTCGTAGGCGTCGCGCAGCGTCTCGAAGAAGGCTCGCCGGGCGTCCCCGTCGAGGGTGCGGTAGGCGTCGACCACCTCGCGCGCCAGGGCGGTGCCCAGGGCCTCGCCCTTCTGGCTCAGCAGCTCGCGGCACAGGGTGTGCAGGTCGGGCGGCGAATCGCCGCCGAACAGCGGCGCGATCATCTCGCGGCCGGCATCGGCGATGGAGGTCATCGCCTGCATGAAACGCGACATCATCATGATCCGGTCTTTCCCATATCGAACGGTGTGGCCGTTCGTGGCCGGCGATCCCGAAGGGCCGGAGGCCGGGGTCGGAAACCCGCCTCCGGCGCGCGGGTCATCGGTCACGGCGTTTCCATGGATATGGGGATCGGCGGGGCGTCGTACATCGTCTGTCCTGCAAGCATGTCAAACATTCCGGTTGGACGTCACGGGTCCCCCCGAAATTCGGTCGAGCCTAGGGTTTGTAGACATGCATTTGCTAGCGAGGAATGCGGCGACGAGATGTATCGTGGCGCGATAGCTGGTGTCGGTTTTGTCGTATCGCGCACACTACACGACTCTCCTGGATTTGAGGGCTTTGACGAGGGGTGCGGTGGCTTGGTCATGGTCGGTGCGCATTCGTCGTCGGAGTTCGTCGAAGCCGACGCGGAACCAGGACTTGGCGTAACAGCCATGCGCCTTGCGGGGCGGTGCCGTGCGTCCCATCAGGTCGGTGGCGGTGCGGCAGGTCCGGGCGACGGCCAGGGCGACGATGCCCATCAGCAGGGACAACTTCGACGCGATTGTCAGGCGGGTATCCTCCAGGTTCAGACCGCGCGTCTTGGCATCGCCGAACAGGCATTCGATGGCCCATCGTTTGCGGTAGACCTTGAGCGGCCCGGGGCCGGGCTCGGCGCCGGCGATGATGAGACGCTGGCCGCCCGCGAGGCGGCCGCCGGCCGAGCCTTCGCCGGGGTTGTCCGAGAGCGACTTGAGAGAGGCGATCTCGATGGGCTTCTCGATGGCACTGTCCGACAGCCTGCTGACCCTGCGCCGCCGCGCGGCCGACCCGCGAACGACGCCGAGGACCTGACCGACTTCGCCGAGCCGGGCGGCAAGGGCGCCGAGGATCAGGCGGCGTTTTTGGAGGCGGAGTTCGGCAGGCCCTGGATCGCGTCGTCGCGCGGTTGCGCGATCTTGCCGACGTGATCGAATTCGACGATTTCCTGGAAACGCCCAAAGGCGGCTACCGCGCCGTCCACATGCAGGTGCGCGGCGCGAACGGCATATCGGCCGAGGTGCAAATCCAACCGCAGACGATTGGCCGCGTCCAGGACCGGGTGCATGGCGCGATCTATGTGAAATGGCGTCACAAGGCGAAACTGACGGCGGAGGACATGGTCGAGCGCGAGGCCGATCTCCGGCGCATGGAGGATGTTTACGAACGCGCATGGCGGGAATTCAATGAAAGCTCGGCGGACCGCAGCCCATCGCCCGAAAGTCCCGGTGCCAAACGTCCAGAACCGGGGTCCGGTTCCCCCGTACGCCGCCCGCCTGAAGAAAGCACGGCGGCGCGAGCCGAAACGACCGCCGACCCCCTCCCCGACGTCGACGTGCCGGTCGGCGAGCGGATCGACGCCGACGGTCGCCGCGTCGTCGAGACCCGCCCGGCCGCCGAGGCGATCGCCGAGGACGACGACGCCGCCGGCGGTGGAGACGTCCTCCTTCCCGCCGGAACATTCACGATCACGACGGTGACCGTTCCGGGGGCCGTCCGTCTGCGCGGACAGGGCAGCCTCACGACCGTTCTGCAATCCCAGGTCGCCGACAAGGTGGTGACGTTTTCCGGCGACCGCGCCGGGCTGGCCGGGCTTACCCTGGACGGCGTCAATCTGGTGTCCGGATCGACCGGGCTCTACGCGAAGGCCATTGACCAGACGCGCCTGCAGGATGTCCGGGTCCGGCGGTTCGATGTCGGCCTGCACGCGCAGGGCGGGCGCCAGGCGCTGTGGGTCGACCTCGTGATCTCCAACTGCAACACCAACGGGAAGCTTCACGGCGACCTGGACGCAAGCGGGGATTCGGGCGGCGACTCCTTCGTCGACAACCTCTGGATCGGCGGACTGTGCGAGCAGGCTCTCACCACCGGCATCGACCTGTCCTACGTCGACAGGCCGGTGTGGAGAAACACGATTCAGAAAGTCGGGTTCGAGGACAACACCGGTATCGCCATGAACGTGAACGGCGCCCGGTGGACGGCGATGCCCGGATGCTGGTTTTCCGGCAACACCACGAATCTTGCGGTCGACGACGACGACGACACCGACGCGGCCGCCGAGAACACCGTCATCGGCCTTCATGTAAGCGACGCCGAGGTCTCCGGCGGCACGATGAGTTTCGCCGGGACGTGCCAGGACGCGGTGTTCGACCGCGTCAACCTGTCCGACGTCGACGTGACCCTGACCCTTCCGAAAAACAACATCGTCCTTCGGGACTGCATCGAGGACGCCGACGTGACCATCGCCGGCGACGGAACCAAGTGGACGCGCCGGCGAACCATGTACGATGATCCGCCGGCCTCGGCCGGCACGACAGCCGACGCCACCGCCACCAAGGCGTGGAGCGTGGCCATCGATCCCGGACAGGTCGGGCTCATCCGCGCCGCGGTCACCGCCAACCAGACCGACGGCGAGGGGTACGGGGTCTATCACATCTGCCGACACATCCGCCGGCCCGGCGCGGAGCTCGGCTACGACGCGCAGACCGCGAACTTCACGGTCGGTGCCGTTTTGACCGGCGCCACGTCCGGTGCCACGGCGATCATCGTGGCCGATTCCGACAGCGGCGTTTCCGGGACGCTGACGGTGAGGGATATCGTCGGCGAATTCGAGAACAACGAAATCATCACCGACGACAGCGGCGGTTCCGCGGCGGCCAACGGCACGCTGTCCGAGCAGGACGTGACCTTGCTGGGGGCGACCACCAACATCTCCGCCGCGACGGAAAGCGCCGCCGGGATGGGCGCGGACTTCAACGCCAACGGCGCCGAGGTCGAGATCAAGGTGACCGGCGAGGCGTCGAAAACCTACGAGTGGGTCGTCGCCGCGCAGGTGGTGGTGGACTGATGGCGCGCTGGCGCGAGGTGCCGATCGGAAAGAAGCTGGTCCAGAACGTCCCCGAAACCATCCTGTCCAATTCCGTTGCCGCGCTCGAAAACTGCTATCAGGCGGAGAACGGAACCCACGTCAGGTTCCCGGGACTCAAGAGCTTCGCGGCCCTGGCCGGAACCGCGCCGACCTACCTCTACGAATGGCGCGGCGACCTCGTCGCGGTTTCCAATTCCAGGGTCTATCGCATCGGCACGGGCGGCGCCGCGACCGATGTTACCGGCGTACCGGTATCCGGGGGCGGGCGGGTCGTGTTCGCGGAAACCGAGGATGCCCTTCTCATGGCGGCCGGCGGCCCGATCGTCCGGCTGAAGGAATCCCGGACCGACAAGTTGTCCGAGGACGCCCCGCACACCACCCACGTGGCCTATGTCGACGGCTACGTGGTGGCGATCGAGCCGGGCTCGGGGCGCTTCCAGTATTCCGACCCTGGCGAGCCTGAATCCTGGCCGGCCCTCAACATCTACACGGCGGAACGGCACCCGGACAACGCCAACGCACTGGTCGTCACGCCGCGTGGCGAGATGCTGGTCGGCGGGCCGCAGTCGATCCAGCAGTTCGAGCGTCTGGCGAGCGGCGACAGCCCGTTTATCCCGCGCTGGAACATCGGGCAGGGCGTCTACGCGCCCTATACCTTCACGATCGCCGACCAGGGCGCGTGGGTGGTCAACAAGGACCGGGAGTTCGTGCGGCTTGCCGGGATGACCACGGACGTGGCGTCGGACCTGATCAATCTGACGCTGGAAAGCATCGACGACTGGACGGACGCATGGGCGGAGCAATTCCACCTGCGCGGCCAGAAATTCATTGTCCTGCAAATGCCGTTCGCGGCGACGCCCTACGAAACCAAGGGGCTGACGGCGGTCTACGACTATCGCCAGAAGCGGTGGTTCAATCTCTATGGGTGGGATGGCGACCTCGGCCGGCCGACGCGGTGGCCGGGCTGGTCGTACCGGACCCTGTGGGGGCGGAATTTCGTCGGCGGCAACGGCGCCGTTCTCGAGCTGGACCACGAAACCTACGCCAACGACGGGGAGGTTCTGCGGCAACTTGCGCGAACGGCGCACATCGACGCCTGGGGGCCGTCGCGGGTCGACAGGGTTCGGCTCCGCGTCCGGCGCGGGGTGGTCGGTTCGAACGCCGCCGATCCGGTCGTCAACATCCGGGCGCGGCGCGACAACGACGCCTGGACGAGGTGGCGCCGCGCCGGCCTCGGGCGGGCCGGGAAACGGGAGATGACCGTCAACCTCGGCGGCTTCGGGACGGCGCGCGGGACCTGGCAGTTCGAGTATTTCGTGACC
>JANQGL010000361.1 GCA_028277325.1 Magnetospira sp. | reverse complement strand
CCGCCTCGACGGCCTGCTCGTCACCGGCGGCGATTTCGACGTCGACCCGATGCTGGCCGGGGCGGCCGGTCCGGCCCATCCGACCGTGAAGACCAAGCGCGGCCGGACCGCGTTCGAGCTCGCCCTGCTGCGCGGCGCCCTGTCGCGCGACCTGCCGGTGCTCGCCATCTGCGGCGGCCAGCAGCTCCTGCACGTGGCGCTCGGCGGCCGCCTGATCCAGCACATCCCGGACAGCGTGCCGCACGCCCTCGCCCACGAGCAGCCCAATCCGCGCGACGAGGCGGGGCACACGGTGGTCCTGGTGGAGGGCACGCGGCTGCGCGACCTCGCCGGAGCGGCCGAAATCCCGGTCAACTCGGCGCACCACCAGGCGGCCGCCGACGCCCCCGACGGGGTGACGGTCTCGGCCCGCGCCCCGGACGGCGTGATCGAGGCCATCGAGGCGCCGCGCCGGCGGTTCTGCATCGGCGTGCAGTGGCATCCCGAGTTCCGGATCTCGGCGGCCGACGGACGCCTGTTCGCGGCGTTCGTCGACGCGGCGCGGGAGTCGCGGCGGTGACCGATCCGGAAAAGGGCGAACGGATCGCCAAGGTGCTGGCCCGGGCCGGTCTGTGCTCGCGCCGCGAGGCGGAACGCTGGATCGAATCGGGGCGGGTGTCGGTCGACGGCAAGGTGCTCGACGGCCCGGCGGTGACGGTGACCGATTCCAGCCTGATCCGGGTCGACGGCCGGCCGCTGCCGGTGCGCGAGGCGCCGCGCCTGTGGCGCTACCACAAGCCGCCCGGACTGGTGACCACGCACCGCGATCCGGAAGGCCGGCCGACGGTGTTCGACAGCCTGCCGCCCGACATGCCGCGGGTGGTGTCGATCGGTCGCCTCGACCTGGCCTCGGAGGGTCTGCTGCTGCTGACCAACGACGGCGAACTGGCGCGCCGCCTCGAACTGCCGGCCAGCGGCTGGACGCGGCGCTACCGGGTCCGGGTGCACGGCGCGGTCGACGAGGGGCGGCTCGCCGCGCTGGCCAACGGGGTCACCGTGGACGGGGTGCGCTACGGCCGCATCCAGGCGGCGCTCGACGTGCAGAAGGGCCGCAACGCCTGGATCACGGTGTCGCTCACCGAAGGCAAGAACCGGGAGGTCCGCAAGGTGATGGCGCACCTCGGACATCAGGTCGGACGCCTGATCCGGCTCGCCTACGGCCCGTTCCAGCTCGGGCGGCTGGAACGCGGCCAGGTGGACGAGGTGAGTCCCAAGGTGCTCAGGGAACAACTGGGGCTGCCGGCCGCGCCGCGCAGGCGCGCCGGATGAGGATCGTCGCCGGGCGCCATCGCGGCCGTCGCCTGGCGGCGCCCGAGGGGCGGGCCACCCGGCCGACCGCCGACCGCACCCGCGAGGCGGTGTTCAACGTGCTGGGTCATGGCCTGGGACTCGACCTGGACGGGCTTTCGGTGATCGACCTGTTCGCGGGCTCCGGCGCCCTCGGTCTGGAGGCCCTGTCGCGCGGCGCCCGCCGTGCGGTGTTCGTGGACCGCGACCGGGCGTCCCTGCGGGCGGTGCGCCGCAACGCGGCGACCCTGGGCGAGGTGGCCAACGTTCTGGCGCTGGGCATCGACGCGTCCCGCCTGCCGCCGCCGCCGCGCGCCGCCGGGGCGCCTTTCGGCCTCGCCTTTCTGGACCCGCCGTACGGCGCCGGATTGGCCGGCCCGGCCCTGACCGGGCTGGCCCGGCGGGGCTGGCTGGCCGCGGGCGCCGCGCTGGTGGTGGAGATCGGCCGCGACGACGCGTTCGGTCCGCCGGCCGGATTCGCCCTGCGCGACGACCGCGGCTACGGCGCGGCGCGGGTGCTGTTCCTGGGCTGGGGCGGCGCGGACCGCTGATCCGCGCGGTCAGGCGCCGCGGATCTTCCGCGCCTGGACGTGCAGCCACAGGCCGAACCCGTCATAGGGCGCGAAGCGCAGGGTGTCGAGGGCCTCCTCTCCGGCCACCCCGCGCGCGTCCTGCCCCTCGCCCAGGGTCACCCCGGCCGCCTGATCGGCGTCGAGGCGCACCTCGAAGAAGTGGCGCACCACCGGCCAGCCGCCGACACAGGAGAAATCGAGGTCCATCTTGGTGAAGAACGCCGCCTGGTCGGGCCGCAGGGTGAGGCCCAGTTCCTCGCGGACCTCCCGGTGCAGGGCCTGCCGCGGGGTCTCGCCGGGCTCCAGGGCGCCGCCGAAGAAGCCCCAGTGGCCGGGAAAGAAGATGTCCGGCCTGTCGTCGCGGTGCTGCAGCAGGTAGCGTCGGTCGGGCAGCAGGATGATGGCGGCCGACGCATCGGCGGGCTTGAGCGCGCGCGGGGTCTCGGTCACGGGCTGACGGGGCTCCTGGTTGGGCCGCCGGGGCGGCCGGGCTTGCGGGGCGGGGGCGCGAGAGCCGCCACCGCGCGCCGCGCGGTCCGCGGACTGTATCCCGCCGCGGCGTTCCGGAGAAGCGGCAAGCGACGCGCTGTCTTCGACCCCGGATCGGAGACCGCGCCGCGCAAGGGTGTTGACGGACGGCGCCGCGCGCGGTCCCATGGTCCCTTTCCAGGAGGGACGCGTGCCGATGCCGCGCAGCAATCCGATGGACGACCGTCTGTGGCTGCATTTCGTGCGGTGGTGCGGGTCGCGCCGCCTGCGCGCGCTGCCGGCCCATCCGTGGACGGTGGCCGCCTACCTGCGCTGGTGCGCGCCGCGCCGCTCGGCGACGCCGCCGGCCCGCCGGCTGCGGGCCATCGCGCGGGCCCATGTCCTGTCCCTCCAGCCGCCACCCGACCGCGCCCCGCTGGTCCGACGCACCCTGCGCCTGATCGAGCAACGGGGGGTGCTGCCGCCGGTCCGCGGCGGTCGCCGGACCGCCGAGCCGCGCCCCGACGACCTGCCGTTCGCGCCGCCGGAGGAGGCGGCCGAGACGACGGGCGCGCCGTCGGCGCGGCGCCGCGCCCTGCGCCACAGCCCGCCCCTGGTGCGCCGCGGCTAGGGCCTGCCGCCGAGGCCCCAACATGATTGTCTACAGGCCCTAAAGGTCCCGAACCGGGATGCCCGAAATCAGTGGCAACACGGGCCTGTCCATTTAAGATGGATGCGGGGAAAGACTCCGCGTTCGCAGGAATCGGGGGGATCGGATTGAACGGGACCTGGGTGCGTCGGCTGGGACTCGCGATCATCCTGCTGCCGTTCCTGAACGCCGGCGGGCTGGCGGCATTCGACGGCGATACGGTCAACCGCCCGCCGGACGAGCGCGGGTTCCCGGAACGCTCCGAAACCGATCCGTCGATCACCCGCCACGCGGTCCGGCGGGCGGTCGGGGAGGTGCTCGCCTCGGGCGCCTACCAGACGGACCTGCCGGCGACGCGCGGCAGTCCGCCGGTCATCCGTGTCTCCGTGTCCGGGGGCGGATGGGACGGCCTGGTCAGGGCGCTGACCTGGGTCCTGGTGGCCGCCCTCGTCGGCGCGGCCGTCTACCGGCTCGTCGATGCGGTGGTCAACCGCCGGACGTCGGCCGGAAAACCGGCGCCGGCCCCCGTCGGAACGCCGCTTCCGGCGGACCGGCCGGCGGCGCCGCCGGGCGCGGTCGACCTGGCCACCGCCGACCGGCTGGCCGCCGGCGGGGACCATATCGGCGCGGTGCGGGTCCTCCTGCTCCTCAGCCTGGACCGGCTCGATCTCGGGCGGGCGCTTCCCAACCTGGGCCTGCTGACCAACCGGGAGCTGACGCGGAGCGACCACCTGCCGCCGGGCGCGCGGGATCCGTTCAGGGCGATCGTCGCGGTGGAGGAACTGGGCCAGTTCGGCCGCCGCCCGCTGACCGAAGACCTGTACCGGTCCTGCCGGGCCGACTATTGCCGACTCGCCGACGCCACCGGGGCCGCCGCGTGATGCCGGCGCGCGGCCCGTTCGACCCGCGGACCGTGGTCCTGCTGATCGTCGTCGGATTGGCGGCGTTTTTCGGCGCCCTGGGGCTCGACGTCCTGGGCGGCGACGCCGAACGACGACGCCCGGCCGGGGCCAACGCGTTTTCGGAATCGGCGGTTGGCTACCGGGCGCTGGTGGAGGTCCTGAGATCCTTCGACATCCCGGTGCGGATCAGCCGGTTCGACCGCCTGAGCCGGGTGGACGATACCGGCGTGCTGGTCCTCGCCGAACCCGAGGCGGCGCATCTGGAGGTATTCGAGCGGCGCCTCGCCGAACGGCCGGTCCTGGTCGTCCTCCCGAAGTGGGACGCGGCGGCGGATCCCCTGCGGCCGCGATGGATCGGTCCCCCGATCCAGGTCAACAGGCAACGTCAGCAACGGATCCTGAATGTGCTCCATTCCGAGATCACCGTCGCGCGGGTTCCCGCCCCGGTGGCCTGGACCCCGTCCGCCTTTCCCCGGCCGACCCTCTCCGGGACCGTGCAGCTGGCTTCGTCCGAGCGGGGGAGGCCCGTCATCTCCGGGCCGGACGGGTCGCTGCTGATGAAGCTGGGCGGCAAGAACGAAGGCGTGTGGGTGCTGTCCGATCCCGACCCGATGGCCAACCACGGGATCGGGGATGGTAGCAACGCCTATCTCGTCGCGCTGATTCTCGACCACCTGCGGCGCGGCGGACCGGTGATCTTCGACGAGACCGTCCACGGCTTCACATGGTCGCCCAGCCTGTGGGCGACCATGGTCTCGATGCCCTTTTTGCCGGTGACGCTGCTGGCCGTCGCCGGGCTCGCCACCCTTGCCTGGGCGGCGTCCGGCCGGTTCGGCACCCCGCGCGCGGCACCGCCGCCGCGCGAACCGGGCAAGATGACCCTGATCGACAGCACCGCCGACCTGCTGCTGTTCGCCGGCAACCCGGGCCGCGCCCTCGCCCGGTACCGGGACGCGGTCCTGGACGCCGTGACGCGCGCCGTGCACGCCCCGCCGGCGCCCAACCGGGCCAGCCGGATCGCCTGGCTCGACGAACTGGCCGAGGCGCGCGGCATCCGGGGCCGGTTCGGCGACCTGAGCGCCCGGGTCGACCGCCAGGCCGACCGGCGCACCGCGAAGGACGGGGCGCTGGTCGACACCGCCCGAAAGCTGCATCGCTGGAAACAGGACATGATCCATGGATCTGGAACTCGCCCGATCGATCGCCGATAGGCTGCGCGCCGAAGTCCGCAAGGTCGTCGTCGGACAGGAGGCGGCGCTCGACCTGCTCCTGGTCGGCCTGCTGTCGGAAGGCCACGTCCTGCTGGAAGGCGTTCCCGGGACCGCCAAGACGCTGCTGGCGCGCACCTTCGCCGCGGCGCTCGACCTGCGCTTCGGGCGCATCCAGTTCACCCCCGACCTGATGCCGGGCGACGTGCTGGGCACCAACCTGTTCGATTTCCGGACCAGCCAGTTCGCCCTGACCAGGGGGCCGATCTTCACCGAGCTGCTGCTGGCCGACGAGATCAACCGGACGCCGCCGAAGACCCAGGCCGCGCTGCTGGAGGCGATGCAGGAACGCAAGGTCACCATCGACGGGACCAGCCATCCGCTGGGCGACGGCTTCATGGTGGTGGCGACCCAGAACCCGATCGAGCAGCAGGGGACCTATCCGCTGCCGGAAGCCCAGCTGGACCGCTTCCTGTTCAAGCACCTGCTTGCCTATCCGTCGCGCGACGAGGAGCGCCGGATCGTGGCCGATCACGGGGCCAGGACGGCGGTGGCCGATCCGGCGCGGTTCGGGGTGCGGCCGGTGGCCGACCTGCCCGCCGTGACCGCCCTGCGCGATTTCGTGCGAGGGCTCCGCGTGGCCTCCGAGATGGTCGACTACATCGTCGACCTGGTCCGTCTGAGCCGCGAGCATCCGTCCCTGCAGTACGGCGCCTCGCCGCGTGCCGCCGCCATGCTGGCCGCGGCGTCGCGGGCCCACGCGGCGCTCGACGGACGCGACTACGTGATCCCGGACGACGTCAAGGCGCTGTTCCTGCCGCTGATGCGGCACCGCATCGTGCTGTCGGCGGCGGCGGAAATCGAGGGCCTGGACGCGGACGGCGTCGTTGCGCAGATCCTCGAACAGGTTCCGGTTCCCCGCTGATGCGCCCGACCCTCAAGGCCGCCCTGCTGCTGCTTGCCGGCGTGCCGGTGGGCCTGTTCGCGACCATCGCGAACGACGGGTTGTGGGCGCTGGGCGTGGTCTGGCTGGGGACCGTTCTGCTGTTGTCGGGGATCGACGCCCTGGCCGTCCCGGGGCGGCGCGCCGTCCGGGTCTCGGTGACGCCGCCCGCCGTGCTCCATATCGGGGACCCCGGAACCCTGGCGGTCGACGTCGGGTTCCAGGACCGGCGCGGCGCCGAGGTCGAGGTCCATTTCGATACGGACGACATACTGGACGTCCCACCGCGCGCGGTCTGCCCGGTTCCGGCCGGCCGCCGGGGCCGGGTCGAGGTCCCCCTCGCGGCGACCCGGCGCGGCACCGCCCGGGTCGATCGCGTCTGGCTGCGGTGGCGGGGTCCGCGGGGCCTGGCGTCGCATGTCCGGGTGATCGAGCTCGGCGGCACCGTCCCGGTGGTCCCCAACCTGCGCGCCGTCACCCAGGCCGCGATGCGGTTCACGGCGCGCGACGCCCCGCATGGGGAGAGGGTCCAGCACGAACAGGGCGACGGGTCCGAATTCAAGGCCCTGCGGGGATGGGTGCCGGGCTTCGACACCCGGTCCATCGACTGGAAGCAGTCGGCCAAGCACCGGTCGCTGATCTGCAAGGAGTTCGAGGCCGAGCGCAACCACCAGATCCTGCTGGCGTTCGATACCGGATACCTGATGAGCGAGCCGCTGGAGGGGGTTCCCAAGCTGGACCGGGCGATCAACGCGGGACTGCTGATCGCCTGGGCGTCCCTGAAGGGCGGCGACCGGGTGGGCATCTTCGGGTTCGACGCCCGGGTCCGCCACTATTCCCGCCCGATCGGCGGGGCACGGGCGTTCGACCGCCTGCACGTCGCCGCCGCGCAGCTGGACTACCACGCCGAGGAGACGAACTTCACCCTGGGGCTCGGCGAACTGCTGGGCAACGTGCATCGGCGCTCGCTGGTCATCGTGATGAGCGATTTCGTCGACACGGTGACGGCCGAACTGATGCTGGAGAACGTCGGCCGCCTGGCGACGCGGCACCTGGTCCTGTTCGTGACCCTGCGCGACCCGGCGCTCGACGTCCTCGTCGAAACGGCGCCGGTCCGGACCCGGGACCTGTTTCGGGCGGTGGTGGCGGACGACTTCGCGAAGGATCGAAGGGTGGTCCTGGAACGGCTGCGGCGCCTCGGCGTGCACTGCCTGGAGTGCGGGGCCGGCGACCTGAACACCCGGTTGCTCAACCGCTATCTGACCATCAAGCGGCTGGAGCAGATCTGATGGCCGAGGGGCTGCTGAAGAGCCATGCCTTCCGCCGCGAGCGCGAGCACGTATGGCGCGACCTGGAGGCCCTGGTCGCCAAGGCCGAGCAATCGGGACTCCGGTCGCCCGACGCGGAGCAGGCGTTCCGCCTGCCGACCCTGTACCGGGCCACCCTGTCGTCGCTGTCCGTGGCCCGGGCCATCTCGCTCGACCGCAACCTGCTGAACTACCTGGAGAACCTGTCGGTGCGCGCCTACCTGATCGTCTACGGGGCGCGCGGCGACCCGGTCCAGGCGCTCAAGGACTACCTGCGGCGGGGGCTTCCGGCCGCCGTGCGCGGCATCGGAGGATATCTGCTGGCGGCGCTGGGCATCCTGCTGGCCGGCGTGACGGCGGGCTACCTTCTGACTGCCGCCGACCCGGTCTGGTTCTACACCTTCGTCGACCCGGGGATGGCCGGCGAGCGCGGGCCGGAGGCGACGGCGGCGCAACTGCGCGACACCCTCTACGACACCGACGCCTCGGTCGACTCGATGCTGCACCTGTTCGCGACCTATCTGTTCACCCACAACGCGACGGTCGGGTTCCTCGGTTTCGCCCTCGGTTTCGCCCTCGGCGTGCCGACCGCCCTGCTGGTGTTCTACAACGGCGCCGTGCTCGGCGCGATGACCGCCGTCTTCGCCGGTCACGGCCTGACCTGGGATTTCCTCGCCTGGGTCGCGGTGCACGGAACCACGGAGATCCCCGCCATCCTGCTCTGCGCCGGTGCCGGGATGTCGCTTGGCGCCGCCATCGTCCTGCCGGGCACCGGGACCCGCCTGCACAACCTGCGCCGACGCGGCCGCCTGGCCGGGCGGGTCGTCATCGGGGCGGTGGGGATGTTCCTGGTCGCCGGCCTGCTGGAGGGGTTCGCCCGACAACTGATCACCGATCCCTGGGAGCGGGCCGGCGTCGGCGGCCTCATGCTGCTCGGCTGGCTCGGCTATTTCCTGGCCGCCGGACGGGAGGCCGGCCGTGGCGACGCCTGAGGTCCCGGCCGTCGGCCCGCGCGCCCTGCCGTATCCGCGCCGGACGCGCGAGATCGTCACCCCCGAGGGCGTCGTCCTGCGGGTCGAACTGGCCGATCGCGTCGCGCGGGCCGGCGCGGTGCTGATCGATCTGCTGATCATGCTGGGGCTGATCGCCGGCCTGGTCTTGGCGTTGACGTTGACCGTCTTCGAGCTGTCCGCTTCGGGGGGCGTGTCGCTGGGACTGATCGGTTTCTTCGTGGTCCGCAATTTCTATTTCGCGTTTTTCGAGATCCGCTGGCACGGCCGGACGCCGGGCAAGCGGGCGATCGGGCTGCGGGTGGTCGACCGGGAGGGCGGGCAGCTGACGACGGACGCCGTCTTCGCCCGCAACCTGATGCGCGAGGTCGAACTGTTCCTGCCGGCGACGATCGTCCTGACGCCGGCCGGCGACGGACTGAGCGGCGCCGCGCACCTGCTGACCTGGATCTGGGCCGGGATTTTCGTCTGCCTGCCCTATTTCAACCGGGACCGTCTGCGGGCCGGGGACGTGATCGCCGGCACCTGGGTCATCGCCGCGCAGAGGACCCTGCTGCTGGAGGACCTGCTGTCCGGGACCGGCGAGGACGGTCCGGACACCGACCGGCTGGACTTCGCTTTCACCGCGCCGCAGTTGGACGTCTACGGGGTGCTGGAACTGCACACTCTGGAGGAGGTGCTGCGGCGGACCGACAAGGCGGCGGCCGAGGTGCGGGCCGAGGTGGCGGCCCGGATCGCCCGCAAGATCGGCTATCCGGCCGACGCCGCCGGTACCGACCCGAAGGCGTTCCTCGACGCCTACTACTCCGCCCTCCGGGGGCGCCTGGAGGCCCGCATGCTGATCGGCGAGACGAAACGCAGCCAGCACGATTGAGGCCAGCCGAAGATCCGGGCCGTCCGCTCGGCGCCGCCAACCCCACCCGCAACGGGCCGCGGGCGCGAAGCCGCGGCCGGTCCGGAGACCGGTTCTCCGCCACGCTCAATCGAACACGGCGGCGATCTGCTCGGCCGTGGCGCCTTCCTTGACGATCCGCAATTCGTTGTAGATCACCGCGACGAGAACCGCGCCGAGGGCGTAGACGACGGCATTGACGACGGACTCGATCAGCGAGCCGGCCAGAGCGATCACCCCCTGGTCCTGCGGCGCGGTACCGAGGCCGAACCCGATGACGAAGCCAATCAGGAGACCGACGACGATAGAGAGCAGGATGAAAAGGAGATAGGTGCCGAACACCTTCCACCGGTCGCCCTTGGTCAGGATCCGGCTCCGCGCGAAGCTCCTGAACACCCCGGGGCGTTCGATCACCGCCGCCGGGACGCTGACCACGAACATCGTCATGACGATCAATCCCGGAACGAGCAGCAACAGCGCTCCGCCCATCGTGGCGAGGGAATACAGCAGGCTGACCGCGATGACGACGGGCAGCACCCGCAGTCCGGTGCGGACGCTGTCGCCCATCGAGACCCGCTGTCCGGATAGATGCTGGAACGTGCCGTGACACAGGGTCGCGGTCAGCAGTCCGGTGAGCAGAAGCGGCAGGATCACGCTCAGAACGAGAAGCATCGGGGAGGGCATGCCCGCCGGATCGGCGAGCGTCGACCGGGACAGGGCGTATGACACCAGGAATTGCGGTGACATGATGAGCAGGCTCAGACCCATGAAGGGCAGGAAATTACTCCTGAGCACCTTCAGGCTATTGCTGAAGACCCGCCCGATCCGATAGCCTTCGGTCGTCCGTTCCTCGGCCATGACGCAACTCCCCCGTAACGTTTCCCCAAGAAATCCCCTGCGGACTGTCGCCGATTCCGGCTCGAAGGTCGATTGTTGTTTCGAAGCCGGTCGCGAGTTCCTCGCGATGCGCGGCGGGGACCGAAATACCGATGCGGGGGGCCTCGTGCTTCGAGGCTCACCGGGTCCGCGCCTCCCCCTTCGCGGGCCCTGCGGGCCGCCTCAGGGTGAGGCGTTTTTTCTTTGAGTATCAACCTCACCCAGAGGTGCGGGCGCAGCGAGCCTCGACCCTAACGCGATGACGCCTGCCGTCGGCTGTGCTATGGAGCGGGCATGAACCTCCTGCTTCTCCTGTCCATCGCGGTCGGCGGGGCGATCGGCGCGGTCAGCCGCCATCTGATGTCGACCCAGGTGACCCATTGGATGGGCCACGGGTTCCCCTATGGCACCCTGGCGGTCAACGTGGCGGGATCGTTCCTGCTCGGGGTGCTGGCCGAGACCCTGGCCCGCGTCTGGTCGCCGCCGCCCGAACTGCGCGACGCCATCCGGGTCGGCTTCCTGGGCGCCTTCACCACTTTCTCCACCTTCTCGCTGGACGTCTACACCCTGATGCTCGAACGCCACGAGGTGGCGGCCGGCACCGCCTACGTGGTGGTGTCGGTGGTGCTGGGCGTGCTCGCCCTGGTGCTCGGCCTGGCGGCGGCGCGGCTGGTCCTGTCATGAGCGGGGTCGAACGGCGGACGGTGGCGGCCTCCGAGGCCGGGCTGCGGCTGGACCGCTGGTTCCGCGCCCACTACCCGCAGGTCACCCAGGTGCGTTTGCAGAAACTCCTGCGGACCGGTCAGGTGCGGGTCGACGGCGGGCGCGCCAAGGCCGGGCAAAGGCTGGCGGCGGGACAGGAAGTCCGGGTGCCGCCGC
>JANQGL010000243.1 GCA_028277325.1 Magnetospira sp. | reverse complement strand
GGTCGACGGGGCGGTCGGCGGCGGCGCCCAGCTGTCCGGTGCCCCGTCGAGCTCCTTCCAGGCCGCCAGCACCTTGTCGCGATAGGGCTCGCCACGCCGCGGATTGCCCGAATGGTAGCGCCCGGCCGCCACCTCCCAGGCGCCGCTGTCGTCGTACAGGCGGCGCAGGAAGCGCGCCGCGTAGGCGACGTTGGCCGCCGGGTCGAGGGCCTGCTCCAGGGAGGCGAAGGCGTCGGCGTGATGCAGCAGGTTCACCTGCATGCAGCCCACGTCGATGCTGCGCACCCCGGCCGCCCGCAGGTCCCGGACCTTGGCCAGGGCGGCCGCCTTGGTCGGCAGAAAATACCCGGTCCCTTCGGCATTCAGACTCCACGGCCAGGCCGTGGCCGTCGCGTCGCCGGCCCGCGACCGTCCGGTCTCGATCAGGGATATGGCGGTCAGCAGGTGCTCGGGAATGCCGTCGGCCCGCTCGCGCCGGGCCGTTTCGCGGCCGCAGACCGACCACGCGTCGGCGCCGCCCAACGCCGGCGCGTCGCCGGCGAGAAGGACCCCAGCCCCAACCACGAACAGACCGAACAGGTCGCGCATCACAAGCTCCGGCAGATCTTCGCCGAGATGCAATGCATGTCCCATGCCAATAATTTCCCCGTTTTTTGCAAAGCAGCATTCCGGGGCCTGAAAAAGGAAACCGTTGTGCAGTCGCAAAAAATCGCTTACATATTGCAGCGCAGCATGATTTTGGGTTCGTGACGATCCCCGGTGCTGCTTTCTTGAACGTTTCCTCCCTGCACTTGGGCCGCCTGCAACGGGCGGCCATTTTTTTGACCGAGCGGTCGCCGCGTTGCGATTCGCCCGCCGACGGGTATCCTGGGGTCCGTGCGGCAAACGGACGGCGAGCGCCATGGCCATCGAGTCCCAGTTCCTCGACGAGTTGCGGGCCCGCGTCAAACCGGCCGACCTGATCGGCCGGCGCGTCCGGCTGACCCGAAAGGGCCGCGAGTTCCTGGGCCTGTGCCCGTTCCACACCGAGAAAACGCCGTCGTTCTATGTCTATGACGACCACTACCACTGCTTTGGGTGCGGTGCCCACGGCTCGGTGATCGACTTCGTGATGCAGACCGAGGGACTGGAGTTCCGGGAGGCGGTCGAGAAACTGGCCGCCGAGGCGGGCCTCGACCTGCCGGCCGAGACCCCGGAGGCGCGCCGCCAGGAGGAGCGCCGCAAGACCCTGGTCGAGGTGATGGAGGCGGCCTGCCGCTGGTTCGAGAAACAACTGCGACTTCCCGAGGGACGGGCCGGCCGCGACTACCTGGCCCGGCGCGGCCTCGACGAGGCGGCCTGGGGACGCTTCCGGCTCGGCTTCGCGCCGGACCGGCGGGGGGCGCTGCGGACCGCCCTGGAGCGCGACGGCATCGATCCGGCGCTGCTGTTCGAGGGCGGCCTGATGAAACGGCCGGACGACGGCCGGCCGCCGTTCGACTATTTCCGCGACCGGGTGGTCTTCCCGATCACCGACCGCCGGGGACGGGTGATCGCGTTCGGCGGCCGCATCCTGGGGGCCGGCGAGCCGAAGTATCTCAACAGCCCGGAAACCCCGCTGTTCCAGAAAAGCCGCACCCTCTACGGCCTGGCCCAGGCCCGGCTGGCGGCCCGCG
>JANQGL010000162.1 GCA_028277325.1 Magnetospira sp. | reverse complement strand
ACAGGGCCACCTTGAGGGCCGTCCAGGGGCGGCTGACGGTGGCGTCGACGGCGGTCGGCTCGTAGCCCGAATGGACCATGCAGTCGGCGCATTTCTCGTTGCGGCCGGTGCCCCAGGCGTCCCAGTCGGTGTCCTCCATCAGCTCCCGGAAACTCTGGGCGTGGCCCTCGCCGACCAGGTAGCAGGGGCGCTGCCAGCCGAACACGTTGCGGGTCGGGTTGCCCCAGGGGGTGCAGCGGAACGGCTGGTTGCCGGCCAGGAAGTCCAGGTACAGGCTCGACTGGTTGAACCGCCAGCGGCGGCCCTTGCCGCGCCGGAGCAGGTCGCGGAACAACTCCTTGGTGCGTTCGCGGCGCAGGAAATGGGCCTGCGCCGGCGCCTTCTCGTAGGCATAGCCGGGCGCCACGGTGACCCCCTCGACCCCCAGGTCGCGGCAGGCGAAGTCGAAGAAGCCGGCGAAGGCGGCCGGATCGGCGTCGTCGAACAGGGTGCTGTTGACGGTCACCCGGAAGCCGCGCGCGCGGGCGGCGCGGATCGCCGAGACCGCCCTGTCGAACACCCCGTCGCGGCACACCACCGCGTCGTGGTGCGCCCGGTCGCCGTCCAGGTGGACGGAGAACGTCAGGTAGGGGGTCGGCGCGAACCGGTCGAGCCGTTTTTCCAGCAGCAGGGCGTTGGTGCACAGGTAGACGAAGCGCTTCCGGGCGATCAGGCCCCTGACGATGTCCTCGATGCCGTCGTGCAGCAGCGGCTCGCCGCCCGGGATGGAGACGATCGGGGCGCCGCATTCCTCGGCCGCCGCCAGGCACTCCGCCACGCTCAGGCGTTGCGCGAGGATCTCCTTCGGATAGGCGATCTTGCCGCAGCCGGCGCAGGCCAGGTTGCATTGGAACAGGGGTTCCAGCATCAGGACCAGGGGATAGCGCCGCCGGCCGAGGAGTTTCTGCTTGACGATATAGCCGCCGACCCGCGCGGCCTGAATCAGGGGAACGCCCATGCCGGCTCCTCAGGAGACCCGTTCGCGCAGCGGCTCGGGCAGCTTGAAATGCATGTTTTCCTTGATGCCGTCCATGTCCTCCACCTCGGTGGGGACGATCCGCGACAGCGCCTCGATGATCTCGGTCACCAGTTCCTCGGGCGCCGAGGCGCCGGCCGTGAGGCCGATGCAGGTGACCCCGTCCAGCCACGACGGGTCCAGGTCGTCCGGATGGTCGAGCAGGTGCGCCGTCACCCCCTCGTCGATCGCCAGTTCGCAGAGGCGGTTGGAGTTGGAGCTGTTCTTGGAGCCGACCACCAGCACCAGGTCGGCCTCGCGGGCCAGTTGGCGGACCGCGCTCTGGCGGTTCTGGGTGGCGTAGCAGATGTCCTTCACGTCGGGCCCCTGGATGGCCGGGAAGCGCCTTTTGAGGGCCTCGATCACCTCCCGGGTGTCGTCCACCGACAGGGTGGTCTGGGTGACGTAGGCCAGGGCCTCCGGGTCGCGGACGTTCAAGGTGCGGGCGTCCTCGGGCCTCGAGACCAGCAGCACGCCGCCCGGAATCTGCCCCGAGGTGCCTTCCACCTCCGGGTGGCCGGCATGCCCGATCAGCACCACCTCGCGCCCGTTGTCGGCGTGGAAGCGCCCCTCGCGGTGGACCTTGGACACCAGCGGGCAGGTGGCGTCGAGCACCGGCAGGTCGCGCTCCACCGCCCGGTCCATCACCGACTGCGGCACCCCGTGGGCCGAGAACACGGTCACCGCGCCGTCGGGGATCTCGTCCAGGTTGTCGACGAACACCGCGCCCGCCCCGCGCAGGGATTCGACGACCCGGCGGTTGTGAACGATCTCGTGGCGCACGTAGACCGGCGGGCCGTATTTCTCCAAGGCCCGCTGGACGATCTCGATCGCCCGCTCGACGCCGGCGCAGAACCCGCGCGGATTGGCGAGGATGACGCGAACGGGGGCATGGCTGGTCATGGTCGGGGTCCGCATGCTGTTCGAATGGCCGCGCAGTGTGCCGCAAATCGATGCCCGAAAAAACCTTTATCACGGTGGGGTCGGGTGCGCTATTGAGGGGGCGTGAACTCGAACCGAGGGACCGAGGACATGACGACGCTGATTACCGGCGCCACCGGGTTCGTCGGCGCCGCGGTGCTGCGCCGGGCGGTCGCGGCCGGCCACGCGGCCCGCGTGCTGGCCCGCCCGGGCGGCGACCGGCGCAACCTGGCCGGGGTGGCGGCGGAACTGGTCGAGGGCGACCTGACCGACCCGGACTCCCTGGCCCGCGCGCTCGACGGCTGCGACGCCCTGTTCCACGTGGCGGCCGACTACCGCCTGTGGGCGCAGGATCCGGAGGCCATCGTCCGCCACAACGTGGACGGCACCCGCAACGTCATGCGGGCCGCCCGGAAGGCCGGGGTGGGGCGGATCGTCTACACCAGCAGCGTCGCGGTGATGGGGACCCGGGCGGACGGCGGCCCGGCCGACGAGGAGACGCCGGTCACCCTGGACGACATGATCGGTCCTTACAAGCGGTCCAAGTTCCTGGCCGAACAGGTGGTGCGCGACATGGTCGCGGTGGACGACCTGCCGGCGGTGATCGTCAACCCGTCGACCCCGGTCGGGCCGCGCGACGTCAAGCCGACCCCGACCGGGCGGCTGATCGTCGAGGCGGCGCGCGGGCGCATGCCGGCCTTCGTCGATACCGGCCTCAACCTGGTGCACGTGGACGACGTGGCGGACGGCCACTGGCGGGCGTTCGAACGGGGGCAGGTCGGCGAACGCTACATCCTGGGCGGCGAGGACTGGACCCTGCGCGACATCCTGGCCGAGATCGCCCGCCTGACCGGCCGCGAGCCGCCGGGCGTCGCCCTGCCGCACGGGATGGTGATGCCCATCGCCCGGATGGCCGAGGCCTGGGCCCGCTGGCGGCGCTCGGCCCGCGAGCCCTTCGCCACCGTGGACGGGGTGCGGATGGCCAAGAGGAAGATGTTCTTCTCGTCCGAAAAGGCACGCCGCGCGTTGGGCCATGCGCCGCGCCCGGCGGCCGAGGGGCTGGCCGATGCCGTCGACTGGTTCCGCGCCAACGGCTACCTGGGCTGACCGCATGCGCTGGCTGCCGTTTCTCGGGGCCGCCGTGGGCCTGGGCGCCGTCGCCTGGATGCTGGCGGCGGTCGACCTGGACGCCCTCGTGGCGGCCCTGGCGGCGGCCGGTTGGGGCGTTCTGCTCGGCGTGTCGGCGGCCAAGCTGCTGAGTCTCGGATTCGACGCCCTGGCCTGGAGGGCGGTCATCCCCGGACCCCGCCGTCCCGGATTCGGGCGCGTTTTCGCGGCCCGCTGGATCGGCGAGGCGGTGAACACCCTGCTGCCGGTGGCGCAGGTGGGCGGCGACCTGGCGCGCGGCCGGCTGATCGCCCTGGCCGGGGTGCCGGGACCGGCGGCGGCCGCCTCGGTGGCAGTGGACTTCACCCTCGGGGTGGCGACCCAGGCCGTGGTGACCGTGATGGCGGTGGGCCTGCTGCTGTGGCACGGCCTGCCGCAGGGGCTGGGCTTGCCGGTGGCCGGCGGACTGGCGGCCCTGGCCCTGGGCGCCGCACTGCTGCTGGCGGCGCAGCGCGACGGCGCCCTGGCCGCCCTGTCCGGGCTGGCCGGGAAAGTCGGCGCCGGTCGGTCGTGGCGCGACCTGTCGGGCGGCCTCGGCGCCTTCAGGGAGGCCTTGCGGGCGCTCTACGCCGACCGGCCGGCGGTGCGGTCCTGCGCCGCGTGGCGCGGAGTCGGCTGGCTGGCCCACGCGGCGGAGACCTGGGCCGCCCTGTGGCTGCTGGGCGCGGCGGTGGGGTGGGGCGAGGCGCTGGTCATCGAGATGGTGGGCAACGCGGCGCGCAGCGCGGCCTTTCTGATCCCCGGCGCGGTGGGGGCGCAGGAAGGCGGCCTGCTGGCCATCGGGTTGGTCTACGGCCTGAGCCCGGAAACCGCGCTCGGCCTGGCGCTGATCAAGCGGGCGCGCGAACTGGCGGTCAGCCTGCCGGCCCTGGCCGTCTGGGGCTGGCTCGAACGCAAGGAGGACGGAGAATGAGGCGGGTCGCCGCCCTGGTCGATCTGGAATGGCGGCCCACCGCCGGCGGCCACGTGAAGTGCTGGGAGCGGCTCGCCGCGGCGGCGGCGCGGCGCGACGACCTGGACCTGACCGTGTTCTTCTCCGGCAAGACCGAGACCATCCACCGGTTGTCGGAGCGGGTCCGCTACATCATGCTGAAGCCCGTGTTCAGCACCGCCCGTTTCGGGTTCCTGTCGCATGTGCCGGACCACACCGACCTCGCACCCTACCACTGGGGCCTCGCCGGACACCTGCGGCGGTTCGACCTGATCCACACCACCGACGGCTTTTTCAACTTCGCCCGCACCGCGGCCCATGTGAGCCGGCGGACCGGCATCCCGCTGACCAATTCCATCCACACCGACACCCCCAGCTATGCGGAGGTGTTCACCGCGCGCACCGTGGAGCGGCTGCTCGGCGCCGGCGCGCTGTCCCGCCTGCTGCTCGACCGCCTGAGGGTGCACGAGAGGGCGCGCACCGCCAGCTACCGCAAGCTGGCCGCCCACCACGCGGCCTGCCGCCGGGTGCTGGTCTCCAAGCCGGAGGACTTGGCGCGGGCCCGGGCGGTGCTGCCGGACGGCCGGGTCGGCTGGCTGCGGCGCGGCATCGAGACCGAGGTGTTCGATCCGGCGCGGCGCGACCGGGCCTGGCTGCTCGCCGCCTACGGGATTCCCGAGAACCGGGTTGTGGTGGTGTTCGCCGGGCGCCTGAACCGGGGCAAGAGCGTGCTGCGGCTGGCCGAGGCGGTGCGGGCCCGCCTGGACGCCGGGGACGACCTCCACCTGCTGTGCGCCGGGGCCGGCGAGGACCGGCTGCACATCCAGGGGCTTCTGGGCGACCGGGCAACCTGTCCCGGCGCCGTGGCGGCGGATCTGGTGGCCCGGTTCGACGCCTGCGGCGACGTTTTCGCCTTCCCCTCGGAGATCGAGATCAACGCCAACGTGCCCATGGAGGCGCAGGCGGCCGGCCTGCCGACCCTGGTATCCGGCACCGGCGGCGCGGCGCGGGCGGTGATCGACGGGGAAACGGGACTCGTGCTGCCGGGCGACACGGCGGCCTGGGCCGAGGCGCTGGGCGCCCTGTCGGCCGATCCGGCCCGCCGGCGGGCGATGGGCGCCGCGGCCCGGACCCACGCCCTGGCCGATTTCCCCTCCTGGGACGACGTGCTGGGCGAGGACCTGATGCCGGTCTGGACCTCGGCGATCGCGGAGGCGGACCGCGATGGCTGAGCGGATCCTGATCCTCGCCCCGCATCCCGACGACGAGGTGGTGATGTGCGCCGCCTTCGCCCATCGGGCGCGTGCGGCCGGGGCCCGGGTGGGGGTGCGGTTCCTGACGACCGGGGTCCCGGGACCGGACGACCTGTGGCCGTGGCAGCGCACGTCGCACCCCGGGCGGGTCACGCGCCGACGCGACGAGGCGCGCGCGGCGGCCGAAGTCTTGGGGCTCGAGATCATCGATTTTTCAGATAGCTCCACAAGGTCCCTCAGAGTTAACCTGAAAGAGACGCGCGATCTCGTGGCGGCCGACCTCGACCGTCTTGCCGTCGATGCGCTGTGGGTGCCGGCCTTCGAGGGAGCGCACCAGGACCATGACGCCGCGCACTGCCTGGCCGGGACCCTGGCCGACCGGGTTCGGGTGATGGAATATGCGGCCTACGGTTTCGCCGGCGGGCGGGCCCGGTCGCAGACCTTTTTCGACCCCGACGGCGGGGAGGAGACGGTGATCCTGGATGACGCGGAACGCGACCTGAAGCGGCGCGCCCTGGCGTTCTACGGGTCGGAGCGGGGGAACCTGGCGCATATCGGCACGGCGCGGGAGTGCCGGCGCCCCTATCGGTTCCGCGATCACGGCCGGCCGCCGCATCCGGGGCGCCTGTGGTACGCCCGATTCCGGTGGGTGCCGTTCCGGCATCCCCGGGTCGACGTCACGCCGCCGGCGACGGTCTACGCGGACCTCGCGGCGTTCGAGAAGGACGCCGCGCGGTGACCCGGGGCGAGCGCTTCGCCGTCGCCTGGATCGCCGTCATGCGGCGCGGCGCCGCCTGGGTGCTGCTGGCCGCCCTGCTGCTGACCGGGGCCAGCCTGTGGACGGTGGTGGAGCGTTTCGACATCAGCACCGACACCACCGACATGCTGTCGCCCGAACTGCCGTTCCGCCAGCGCATGATCGAGATGCGCGAACTGTTCCCGGACTCCGGGAACGAACTGGTGATCGCGGTGGAGGGCGCGACCCCCGGACTGGCCACCGACGCGGCGGCGGCGCTTGCCGGCCGCCTGTCGGCGCGGACGGACCTGTTCCGGTCCGCTTACGCCCCGGCCGCCGATCCGTTCTTCCGCCGTAACGGTCTGTTGTACCTGGACTTGCCCGAACTGGAATCGCTGGCCGACCGGCTGGCGGCGGCGCAGCCGTTCCTGGGCACCCTGTGGCGCGATCCCTCGCTCGCCGCCTTCGCCGATTTGCTGGCGGAGGCGCTGTCGCGCGCCGACCGCGGCGACCTGCCGATGGACCTCGACCCGGTGCTCGACGCCCTGGCCGGGGTGGCCGAGGCGCGGGCGGCCGGAGAGCCGGCCTGGCTGGACTGGAGCGACCTGATGGGCGGCGGCGGGCGGGCCGGGCGGACCCAACTGGTCCTGGCGCGGCCGCTGCTCGATCACGCCTCCTTGGCCCCGGCGGCGCGGCCGATGGCGGCGGTGCGCGAAGCGGCGGCCGACCTGGGGCTGACCCCGGCGGCGGGAGTCACGGTGGCGATGACCGGGTCGGTGGCCCTCGACCACGAGGAACTGGGCAGCGTGGAGGAGGGCATGGGCTGGGCCGGGGGGCTGTCCCTGGTCCTGGTGCTGGGCCTTCTGGTGCTGTGCTTCCGCTCGGCGCGGATGGTGGTCGCGGTGCTGACGACGCTGGTGGTCGGCCTGATCTGGACGGCCGGGTTCGCGTTCCTGGCGGTGGGCCAGTTGAACCTGATCTCGGTGGCCTTCGCGGTGCTGTTCATCGGCCTGTCGGTGGACTTCGGAATCCATTTCGGGCTGCGCTACCGGGAGGCGCGGGCCGAGGGCGACGCCCACGCCGAGGCATTGGCGGTCACCGCGCGGAGTTTGGCCGGGCCGCTGCTGCTCTGCGCCCTGGCCGCCGCCGTCGCCTTCTACGCGTTCCTGCCGACCGACTACCTGGGGCTGGCGCAGCTGGGCCTGATCGCCGGCAGCGGCATGTTCATCGCCCTGATCGCCAACCTGAGCGTGCTGCCGGCCGTCCTGACCCTGCTGCCGCCGCGCGTCGCTCCGAGGACGCCGGCCAGGGTCCGCTCGTCCGACCGGGTGGCGCGCCATGCCCGGGCGATTCTGATCGTGGCCGCGGGGACGGCCGTGGCGGCGGCGCCCCTGGCGATCCGGGTGACGTTCGACTTCGATCCG